>NZ_SDFT01000130.1:0-10391 GCF_004916815.1 Pantoea sp. R102 | reverse complement strand
CACACAGATTGTCTGATAAATTGTTAAAGAGCGGTGCGACGCGGCGTTCGGCCTGCTGTCGCGAGGTGGCGTATATTACGCTTTCCTCCTTCAGAGTCAAACACTTTTTTCAGCGTTTTTCTCCGGCGGGGTGAATCGCTTCACGCCCTGCTGAGCCGCCTGCGTTGCCGCTTTGCCGTCTCAGTGGTGGCGCATTATAGGGAGTTAATTCTGGCTGACAAGGGTTTATTGCAAAAAAATGATCGTTCGGCCTAAATTTCACCACTACGCGTTATTTTGCGGCAATTTGCCTGGTAACTGTGCGAAATCCTGGGCAAAACGCGTGACTTTCTCCCAGTCGGTGTATTCAACTTCCTTCGATGTATCCGTTTCGCCGCCGGTCATACGCATAATGAACTGAATCATGATGCGATCGAACCAGCGATAGCGTGGATAGCGCAGCGCACCGGCAAACACCGCACAGCGATCCGGTTGCCACGGTGACTGCGCCAGGAACTTACGCGTATAGGCATTGGTTTCCGGCGTGCACTTATCAGCTTTGCGCGCAGTAAGATTGACGCTGAAAAAGCCGCTGACGCGCTGCTGCAGTGCCGCCTTATGTTGCGTGACGAATTTCATCAGCTCGGGCTGGAAGTGACCATAGCGAATCGAGGCACCAATCAGAACGCGATCATACTGTGCCCACTCCACCTGCGGTGCCTGCGCCAGATCCAGCACATCGCACAGCTGCTGCGGTGTCAGCGTGCGGGCAATACGCGCCGCGATTTCACGGGTTTGCCCGTCACGGCTGGAATAAAGAATTAACGCTTTCATCACTCATTCCTGTTTTATTATTCGCGCCAGAAGGTGGGCGTGAACAGCACCAGCAGCGTGAACACTTCAAGGCGTCCAAACAGCATGGTGGAGATTAAAATCCACTTGGCGACATCATTCATCGACGTGAAGTTATCTGCCACCACACCCAGCCCCGGGCCAAGGTTGTTCAGCGTCGCCGCCACCGCGGCGAAGGCCGAGAAGTCATCCACGCCGGTGGCGATAATCGCCAGCATGCTGACCAGAAACACCAGCGCGTAAGCCGAGAAAAAGCCCCACACCGCTTCGAGAATACGTTCCGGCAGCGCACGGTTGCCCAGCTTAATGGTATAGACCGCATTGGGATGCACCAGGCGTTTCAGTTCGCGCGACCCTTGCTTGCACAGCAGCAGAATACGAATCACCTTCAGGCCACCGCCGGTCGAACCCGCCATACCGCCGATAAAGGCTGAACACAGCAGCAGCACCGGCAGGAACAGCGGCCAGCGCGCAATACTGTCGGTGGTAAAGCCCGCCGTCGTCGCCATCGATACCACCTGGAAAAACGCCTGATTGAGGGTTTGCCAGCCGCTGGAATAGACATTATGGAACCACAGCACCAGGGTACAAATCAGCACCAGCGTCAGCTGCACGCCAATGAACATGCGGAATTCCGGATCGCGCCAGTAGACTTTCAGGTTTCGCCCGCTGAGCAACGAGAAGTGCAGGCCGTAGTTACAGCCGGAGATCAGCAGGAAAATCGCCACGATGGTATTAATGGTCGGGCTATTGAAGTAGCCGATGCTGGCATCATGGGTAGAAAAACCGCCGATGGCGATGGTCGAGAAGCTGTGGCCGATAGCATCAAACATCGGCATGCCCGCCAGCCACAGCGCCAGCGCACAGGCCACCGTTAGCAGCACATAAATCAGCCACAGGGTTTTCGCCGTTTCGGCAATGCGCGGGCGCATTTTGTTATCTTTCAGCGGTCCCGGCATCTCGGCGCGGTACAGCTGCATGCCGCCGACGCCGAGAATCGGCAGAATGGCCACCGCCAGCACAATGATCCCCATGCCGCCAAGCCACTGCAGCATCTGCCGATAGAACAGAATCGCTTTGGGCAGCGAGTCGAGCCCTACTAACGTAGTGGCACCGGTGGTGGTTAAGCCCGAGAACGATTCGAAGAAGGCGTCGGTCACCGACAGGTGTGGCTGCTCGGCGAAGATAAACGGCATTGCCCCCACGCTGCCCAGCACGGTCCAGAACAGCACTACAATCAGAAAGCCTTCACGCGGTTTCAGCTCACTCTTTTGTTTGCGGTTGGGCCACCACAGCAGCGAACCGATGACGATCGCCATCATAAACGTCTGACTGAACGCGCGCCCGGCACCGTCGCGATAAATCAGGGCCACTAAGCCAGGCAGGATCATGGTTACCGAGAACAGAATCACCAGCAGGCCCACGATGCGGGTAATGGCGCGAAAATGCATTCAGCCGTTTCCTTTAAACAGATGCGGTTAGTTGTCCAGCGGGATCAGCGCCAAAGCGCCCCGGCTGTAATCAGAAAGGTTTTGCCTGAAGCCATCAATCTGCGGATGGGGCAACGCCAGACGTAGCGTAATGCGATCCTGATAATGGCTCTGTTCAATGCTGCCGTCAAAACGCTGCAGCAGACGCTCTATATCGCTCAGCTGCGCATAGTCACACTGCAGGGTAAAACGTTGCATCGGCACTTTGCGCTGGCGCGTCAGCAGCTTCAGCCCCTGCTGCACGCCGCCACCGTAGGCTTTCACCAGCCCGCCGGTGCCCAGCATGATACCGCCATAATAGCGCACCACCACGGCGGTGATCTCGCCCACGCCGCTGCCCATCAGCTGCGCCAGCATCGGCTTACCGGCCGTGCCGGAGGGTTCGCCATCGTCAGAAAACCCCAGCTGTTGTGAATCATCGGGCGCGCCTGCCACCCAGGCCCAGCAGTGATGCCGCGCGGTCGGGTGTTCGTGCTTTACCTGCTGCACAAAGGCGCGCGCAGCGGCCACCCCATCGGTATGCGCCAGCAGGGTAATAAAGCGGCTCTTTTTGATGGTCTCCTCGCTGAAACTGACGGCCTTAGCGGGAATGTCGTAAGCGTCCATCAGGCCAGATGCAAGTCACGCGTCATGTTTTCGATGCGGCTGGCGTGAATCACCACATTATCCTCAATACGAATGCCCCCGTACGGCTTCAGGGCATCAATCGCCTGCCAGTCAAAGTGCTGACTAAACTTACCGCTGCGCAGCGGCGCCAGCAGTGAATCGATAATATAGAAGCCCGGTTCAATGGTCAGCACCATGCCCGGTTGCAGCACCCGCGTACAGCGCAGATAAGGATACTGCGATGGCGCCGCAAGATGCGTACCGCTGTCGTCCTGCATGAAACCGGCGACGTCGTGCACCTGCAGGCCCAGCGGATGGCCGAGACCGTGCGGCATAAACGGCCCGGTAAGGTTTTCCGCCACCAGCGTCTCTTCACTCAGCCCCTGCACCAGTTCAAACTTCAGCAGCAGACGCGCGATGCGCTGATGCATTTGCAGATGGTAATCGGTATAGCGCACGCCGGCTTTCAGCGTGGCGATCAGCGCCAGCTCTTCTTTATTCATCGCAGCAACCATTTCCGCGTAGCGCGTTTTGCTCTGCGCCGCGTAGCTGCGCGTCAGGTCTGCCGCATAGCCAAGATACTCTGCGCCGGCATCAATCAGGAAGCTGTGACGTTTCGCCGGCGGCTGATGGTCAAGCCGGGTGTAGTGCAACACCGCAGCATGTTCATTCAGCGCGATGATATTGCCATACGGTACATCAATGTCACGGTGGCCGGTGGCGGTCAGATAGGCAAGATTGATATCAAACTCGCTCATGCCGGAGAAGAACGCCTCTTTCGCTGCGCGATGGCCTGCCACCGCCAGCTTCTGCGCTTCGCGCATACAGGCCAGCTCGTAATCGGTTTTGATGCTGCGATGATAATGCAGAAAGTCGATGACGCCCTGAGGATTGATCCCCTCGCTGCGGATGCCCAGCTGGGTGGCGCGAGACGGTACCGGCCCGATATAGGCCACCTTGTCGCGCTGTGCCGGCAACAGCTGAGCGATATCGTCAGCGTTTTTCAGGCCGATGACCTCAACATCCTGGGTCCAGAAGCTGTCCGGCAGTGGCTCGACGTTGTGCCAGTAATCGACCGGCGAGTAGAACCACAGTTTGGGTTTATTCACGCCATCGATCCACAGCCAGCAGTTGGGCACCTGGGTCACTGGCACCCAGGCTTTAAACTGGGGATTCACCTTAAACGGATAGTCATGATCGTCAAGAAATACGGTCAGCAACTCGCCTGAATGAATCAGCATGGCGTCCAGCTTAAAGCGCGCCAGCACCTGTTGCGCACGCTGCTGCAGCGTTGAGATATGCGCGTGATACAGGGTTTTCAGTGAATCCATGGACTTGTCTCCGATGTCGCGAAAGTGGCGGCAGTGTAGCACAGCCGCGCGGGGGATGCCGTGCTGCGCGCGCTGTGATCGCCGTATCAAATAAGCAAACTCTCGTTTGCAAAAAATTAACATGACACCCACACTCCTGATCATCTGGTATGACCAGATCACCTTTCGCGTTTCAGGAGACGGACATGCTCTACCAAGGCGATACCCTTTCAGTGCACTGGCTTGACGATGGCATCGCCGAGCTGGTTTTTGATGCGCCCGGTTCGGTGAACAAACTTGATACCAAAACCGTCGCCGCCTTAGGCGAGGCGCTGAGCGTACTGGAGCAGCAAAGCACGCTGCGCGGCCTGCTGCTCTCTTCCGCCAAACCGGCGTTTATTGTCGGGGCGGATATCACAGAATTCCTGTCGCTGTTTGATGCGCCCGCTGAGCAGCTCAGCCAGTGGCTGACATTCGCCAACAGCATCTTTAATCGTCTGGAAGATTTGCCGGTGCCGACGATCGCCGCCATTGACGGCTACGCACTGGGCGGGGGCTGCGAGTGTGTGCTGGCAACCGACTTCCGCGTGGCCACGCCCACCGCGCGCATTGGCCTGCCAGAAACCAAACTCGGCATTATGCCGGGCTTCGGCGGCAGCGTGCGTCTGCCGCGCCTGCTCGGTGCCGACAGCGCGCTGGAGATCATCGCCGCCGGCAAAGATATTGATGGCCTGGGCGCGCTGAAGCTCGGTCTGGTGGATGCGGTGGTCAGCAGCGAGAAGCTGCGCAGCGCGGCGCTGACCATGCTGCAGGACGCCATAGCCCAGGGCAGCTGGCAGGCGCGTCGTGCGCCGAAGCTGGCACCGCTTAAGCTCAGTCCGATTGAAGCCGCGATGAGTTTTACCCTCGCCAAAAGCATGGTGCAGCAAACCGCCGGTAAACACTATCCAGCGCCGATCGCCGCGGTGCGAACCATCGAAGCGGCAGCGGGCTTAGGCCGTGATGATGCGCTGAAGCTGGAAACCGCTGCTTTTGTGCCGCTGGCGCAGAGTGATGTGGCACGCGCGCTGGTCGGCATCTTCCTCAATGACCAGTACGTAAAAGTCCTGGCGAAGAAACACAGCAGCGCGGCCGGCACGCCAGAGCAGGCGGCGGTACTGGGCGCAGGCATCATGGGCGGCGGGATCGCCTGGCAGTCGGCCTGGAAAGGCGTGCCGGTGAAGATGAAAGATATTAATCCGCAGGCGCTGACGCTGGGCATGAATGAAGCCAGCAAGCTGCTTAACAAGCAGCTGGAGCGCGGCAAAATCGACGGCACGAAGCTGGCGAGCGTGCTGGCGAGCATTCAGCCGACGCTGGATTACAGCGGCTTTGATCGCGCCGATGTGGTGGTCGAAGCGGTGGTCGAGAACCCGCAAATCAAAGCTAAAGTGCTGGCTGAAACCGAGCAGCAGCTGCGGGATGATGCCGTGCTGGCCTCGAATACCTCCACCATTCCAATCAGCCAGCTGGCGCAGGCGCTGCAGCGTCCGCAAAATTTCTGCGGCATGCACTTCTTCAATCCGGTGCCGCGTATGCCGCTGGTCGAAGTGATTCGCGGTGCGCAAACCTCTGAAGCCACCATCAGCAAAGTGGTGGCGTGGGCCAGCAAGATGGGCAAAACGCCGATTGTGGTGAATGACTGCCCCGGCTTCTTTGTGAACCGCGTGCTGTTCCCCTACTTTGCCGCCTTCAGCCTGCTACTGCGCGACGGCGCGGACTTCCGCCAGATCGATAAAGTGATGGAGAAGCAGTTTGGCTGGCCGATGGGGCCGGCGTGGCTGCTGGACGTGGTGGGCATTGATACCGCGCATCATGCGCAACAGGTGATGGCGCAGGGCTTCCCGTCGCGGATGCAGAAAGATTACCGCGATGCCATTGATGTGCTGTTCGAAGCCAAACGCTACGGCCAGAAAAACGGCCAGGGCTTTTACCGCTGGGAACAGGATAAAAAAGGCAAAGCGCAGAAGCGCGCCGATGTGGAGGTCGATGCGCTGCTGGAGCCGGTATGTGAACCGAAGCGGGTATTCAGCGATGAAGAGATCGCCAACCGCATGATGCTGCCAATGCTCAACGAAGTGGTGCGCTGCCTCGAAGAAAACATCATTGCTTCGCCCGCCGAGGCGGATATGGCGCTGGTGTATGGCTTAGGCTTCCCGCCGTTCCGCGGTGGCGCGTTCCGCTATATGGACACGCTGGGCATCAGCAATGTCGTCGATCAGGCTAAACGCTACCTCGCGCTCGGCCCACTGTACGCGCTGCCTGAGCTGCTGGTTCAGAAAGCCCACCAGCATCAGAGCTGGTATCCCGTCGCTCAACCGATTGACGCAGCGGCGCTGCAAACTGCCTGAGGTAATGAACATGGAAAACGCAGTGATTGTTGATGCCGTGCGCACGCCGATGGGCCGTTCCAAAGGCGGCGCCTTTCGCCAGGTGCGCGCCGAGGATCTCTCCGCCCATCTGATGCGCGAACTCCTCAGCCGCAATCCGGCCGTCGATGCCGCCGCGCTGGATGACATTATCTGGGGCTGCGTGCAGCAGACGCTGGAACAGGGCTTTAATATCGCCCGCAACGCCGCGCTGCTGGCGGAGATCCCGCATCGCGTGCCGGCCAGCACCGTTAACCGCCTGTGCGGCTCGTCCATGCAGGCGCTGCACGATGCGGCGCGCGCGATTATGGTCGGCGATGCCCACAGCTGTCTGATTGGCGGCGTGGAACATATGGGCCACGTACCGATGAACCACGGCGTGGATTTTCATCCTGGCCTGGGGCGTACCGTGGCGAAAGCGGCGGGCATGATGGGGCTGACCGCCGAGATGCTGGCGCGCATGCACCACATCAGCCGTGAACAGCAGGATGCCTTCGCGCTGCGTTCACACCAGCGCGCTGCGGCCGCCACTCAGCGCGGTGATTTCAAACGCGAAATCGTGCCGACCTACGGCCACGATGCCGATGGCGTGCTGAAACGCTATGACAGCGATGAAGTGATTCGCGAAGACACCAGCCTTGAAGGCTTAGCCGCGCTGCGTCCGGCGTTCGATCCGGTCAACGGCACGGTTACCGCCGGCAGTTCGTCGGCGCTGTCCGACGGCGCGGCCGCCATGCTGATCATGAGCGAAAGCCGCGCGCGCGAACTGGGGCTGTCGCCGCGCGCACGCATCCGCAGCATGGCGGTGGTCGGCTGTGATCCGTCGATCATGGGTTACGGCCCGGTACCGGCCAGTAAGCTGGCGCTGAAGCGCGCCGGGCTGAGCGTGCAGGATATCGATCTGTTCGAGCTCAATGAAGCCTTCGCCGCGCAGACGCTGCCGTGCCTGAAAGATTTAGGGCTGCTGGAGCAGCTGGATGAGAAAGTGAACCTTAACGGCGGCGCAATCGCACTCGGGCATCCGCTGGGATGTTCCGGCGCTCGTATCAGCACGACGTTGCTGAATCTGATGGAGCGACGCGATGCACAGTTTGGTCTGGCAACCATGTGCATTGGCTTAGGCCAGGGCATCGCGACGGTATTTGAACGGGTTTAATACGTTGACCACTACATTTGCACGTGTTCCCGCCCAACCGGGCGGGCTTTTTTTTGCAGCGGCACGTGCATGCGCACCGTGTCACGCATCAGATAAAGGCAAACGCATCGCCATACATCTGCGCTTCTAACGCACCACGTTCGGCACAGAAGCGCTCGCGGGCAATTTTTGCCATCTCAAACCGGCCAGCAATATAGATATCGTGTCCGCTCAGGCTGGCATAATCCTGCATCACCGCGGTCAGCACCGTGCCGCTGCGCCCCTGCCAGTCCTCCGCCGGCTGCTCCACCACCGGAATCACTTTCAGGTTCGGATGCTTCACCGCCAGCGCATTGAGCTCATCCAGATCGTACAGATGTCTCAGCTCGCGGCCGCCCCAGTAGATAGCGATATCGCGATCCGGCTGCTGCGCCAGCGCGGTCAGCAGAATCGAACGCGCATAGGAGAAGCCAGTGCCGCCGGCAATCAGCACAATCGGCCGCGCGCTGTCTTCACGCAGCCAGGCGTCGCCGTGCGGCATATCCACGGTGATCTGCCGATCGTTTTTGATGCGATCCATCACCGCCATGGCGTACAGGTTCAGCTCTGAGGCACCAATGTGCAGCTCAATGATGTCCTTTTCCATTGGCGTCGATGCCAGCGAAAACGGGCGCTTGTCGCGCTCATCCATCACCACCATCAGATACTGGCCGGCGCGGAAGCTAAAATCCGCCGCCGGAATTAACCGCACGCGGTAAACCGTGTCCGTAATTGCTTCAACCGAAGTCACTTTGCAGCTTAACGTCGTCATAGGTGCCCTTTTTTATGGTTCTCAGCCGCCATCAGCGCTGCGGCGGCTCGGCAAAGATCGCTAACTCATCCCAGATTGCATCAATACGCGCCGTAACCGCAGGATCTTTCACAATCGGCGTCCCCCATTCACGCTGGGTTTCACCCGGCCACTTGTTGGTGGCATCCAGTCCCATCTTCGAGCCAAGTCCGGAAACCGGCGAAGCGAAGTCGAGATAGTCAATTGGCGTGTTTTCTACCAGTACCGTATCGCGCGCCGGATCCATTCGCGTGGTGATGGCCCAAATCACGTCGTTCCAGTCACGCGCGTTGACGTCATCGTCACACACAATCACAAACTTGGTGTACATAAACTGGCGCAGGAACGACCACACGCCGAACATCACGCGCTTGGCGTGACCGGCATACTGTTTTTTAATCGTCACTACCGCGAGGCGATAAGAGCAGCCTTCCGGCGGCAGATAGAAATCCACAATCTCCGGGAACTGTTTGATCAGAATCGGCACCAGCACTTCGTTCAGCGCCACGCCCAGTACCGCGGGCTCATCCGGCGGACGGCCGGTGTAGGTGGAGTGGTAAATCGGGTTGCGCCGCTGGGTTACGTGCGTCACGGTAAATACCGGGAAGCTGTCTACTTCATTGTAGTAGCCGGTGTGATCGCCGTACGGCCCTTCCGGCGCCATGTCGCCCGGTTCGATGTAGCCTTCCAGCACGATTTCGGCGCTGGCCGGCACTTCCAGATCGTTCGAGACGCACTTCACCACCTCGGTTTTGTTGCCGCGCAGCAGACCGGCAAACGCATATTCCGATAGCGTATCCGGCACCGGCGTGACCGCGCCAAGAATGGTGGCCGGATCGGCGCCCAGCGCTACCGCCACCGGGAAGCGTTCACCGGGATGCGCTTTGCACCACTCCTGGAAATCCAGCGCGCCACCGCGATGCGACAGCCAGCGCATGATCACCCGATTTTTACCAATCACCTGCTGACGATAAATGCCGAGGTTCTGCCGCTCTTTGTGCGGTCCGCGCGAGACGGTTAATCCCCAGGTAATCAGCGGCGCCGCATCGCCCGGCCAGCATTTCATGACCGGGATGCGCGCCAGATCGACCTCGTCACCGCTGAAAATCTCTTCCTGACACGGCGCATTACGCAGCCGTTTGGTCGGCATGTTCAGCACCTGTTTGAACTGCGGCATCTTATCGAACAGATCGCGGAACCCCTTCGGCGGCTCCGGCTCTTTCAGAAACGCCAGCAGCTTACCCACTTCGCGCAGCGCGCTGACCTCTTCCTGGCCCATACCCATTGCTACGCGCTTCGGCGTGCCAAACAGATTGCACAGCACCGGCATGCTGTAGCCCTTCGGGTTTTCGAACAGCAGCGCCGGGCCACCGGCCCGCAGCGTGCGGTCGGCGATTTCGGTCATCTCGAGGACAGGATCGATCTCCTGAGTGATGCGCTTTAACTCGCCGCGCTGTTCCAGCAGCGCGAGAAAGTCTCGTAAATCCTGATATTTCATGCGGCGTTAGTCTTCCGGCCAGAGTGAAGCGTCATTATAAGTTTGTTCACGCCAGCGTGTTTGAGTTTCTGCGTCAGGCGGGCTGACAGGAAAACGGCACCAGCGACTGCAGGGCCAGCACATCGTGATAAGCGGCAATCGCTTCACCGTGACGGAACACTTTGAAATCTTCACCGCGCGCGCTGTAGTAGCGCAGACGGTTCTCACTGACGTGCAGGAAGCTGGCTTCACGCAGCGCAATCACCGACTCCTGCGGATTCACCGCGCAGAATTCGGCCAGACGC
>NZ_SDFT01000012.1:0-20245 GCF_004916815.1 Pantoea sp. R102 | reverse complement strand
TAAAGCCGTGGCGATTCAGTATGAACAATAAAAAGCCCACATCAATTCTTACCGTGCACTTTCCACCAGAGGTAATGAATTGGATTGATTCTGTACGTGGGAAGAAAAGCAGACAGGCTTGGTTATCTCGCCTGATGAAGGATATGAGAATCGACAATGAACTTGAAATTATTATTAGCCAGAGTGAACACGCTGGTAATTAAGGCAAAGGCTTACGTAGAGGCATTGGAGGCACCTACATGGAAGCATTGGATTATATTCTTCTTAGTTCTTGGCCTGCTTAAAATAGCGGCTCATTCCCACTAATAACAATTATAAAGGATAACAGAATAACATGGCCAATTACACTTTAGACGATTTCTTAGACAGTAACACAGGAAGCCTTAATGACTTCACTGATACTTCACTTGATTCATATGAACCACAGCCCGCTGTTGTTGCTGGTCCTTCAGTGCGAAACAGTGCCGCTACTGTTGCTTTGCTGAATGCTCCAACTGACCCAAGTCAGGTGATTCCCACTTACGACGCCATCACCTCAGAGCACTCACAGTTAGGCTACAGCCCTACACAGAATCAGATTCTTGATACGCGTAAGACGGAAGAGGCTTCAGCGTTTCAGCAGGCTATGTATGAATCTCTTGCTGACCCGACAGTGCCAGACCTGACAAAGCAGGGTGTTTTAATGGCCCATCAGAATGGGCAATTTGCCAAGAGCAACCTTCTCACCGCTCAGGGAATACTAGGCTCTCAGGAAGCAGCTGAGAACAACCCACAGGAAAGCGCAGAAGCCACTGTAAGCCGTGATTTGTTTGCTGCTGGTATGGACAGAGCCATTGAGTTTAAACGCCAGCAACAGGCCATCTACAACGCCACAGCGATGTCACAGGAAGAAGACGGGCTTACAGCTACAGCAACCAACTTTGTTGAAAACATGGTGCCGGGTGCCACCTCAGCTAAATCAGCTCGCCTGTATTCAAGTCTGAGCAATGACACTAAAGGCGTGATTGCCTCATTCTTCCTGCAAGGTACATCAAAAGCTGTGCTGGCTGACAAGTTCAATTCGCTTCCCCTTGACCAGCGCATGGCTGTTCTGGATGGCATTGCTACTACAGTGAACGGTGAAGGCCGCACTATTCTGTTACCAGCAGAGAAAGACAGTGCCAACCTCGAAGCCTTGCAGGCCATCACTCAATCAGGCAGCTACACAGTTACAGATGAAACGCTGGATAACTTAGGCGGCCTTCTTGATATGTCAGGCCTAGCTGTGCCCTTTAAGTTCGCTGCACGCCTCCTGAAGGCAGGCAAGACAGCTAAAGAGGCAGATGCATTAGTGCAGGCTGGCAAAGCCGGAGAAGCCGCTACAGACGCTGAGACAGCCATTCAGCAACGCCAAATGATGGCACAGCAGCAGCCCTCTGCTCCAATGGAAATCCTGAAGGATGCTAACCCGGACAAAGCACGCCGTGTAATGGCAGGTATTGCTCATGACGACACAGAGGAATTTGCACAGGCAATGACCGGCACAAGCAAAGAGAACGCTTTCGCTGGTTACATGGCAGCTCAGCCAAAGGCGGCAGATGGTACAGTGCAGAGCAGAGTGTACGACCCCACCCGCTATGACGATTTCCAGTATATGCCAGACAATGAAACGCTGGATTTAGTCCGTTCTGCCTCAGCTCCTAATCTCTCCACTGTTGAGAAGCGGCGCTTAGATTCCAATGTCACTCATGATTTCCGTAATGCTACCGGCTTAGTTAATCGCAGAGAGATGACGACTGTCGGCCCTAACGATGCTGGGAATGGCTTAGACATTTCAGCAGTGTATGGACCAACAGACTCAGGCTGGAGCAGCGTACAAGATGCCGTCTCACAAGCTCAGTTTGCTCTGCGTAAATACGGAGTGGATGAGAAGGACATTAACATCCTCGTTCGTGATGGGGATAGTTATCACCCCGTGCCATACAGCTCTCTCAAGAACGCTGAGGGTGAGGCGATGGGTGACTACCTGTTGCAGATTAAACAGGAATACGCCTACAGTGCCGGTGACTTAGCTGATAATGAGTTCTCAGTGTTCGATGTAGCGCGTAACTGGGGAAACCGTGCTGATGTGTTCTATGGCAAATCTGGCCGCGGCTCCATCACTTCGCAGGTGATTTCTCCGGAGGCTATGTTCGACCCCGAATACATGAAAGGGGCCGTGCTCTCTGACCTGAAAAAGGATGTTGTAGGAGAGCAGCTTGTTAAAGTGGCTAAGGGCTTCACTGATTCCTTACAGCCTCTGGCCCGTGAACGCCGTAATGCTATCATCGACACAATCAAAGAAGCTAACGCCAAAGGGGTAGCATACAACTACACAGACCTTGCTGGCCGTGGTTTCAATGAGGCAGAGATTCGTGCCTTCGAACAGTTCAAGAAGACACAGGACACTCTCTGGCATCTGACTAACGCTGATATGGTACGTAGCTACAAAACCCGTGGCTATGGCCGTATGGTTCACCCCCAGAGCGGATTAGATGTTATTGCCCGTCCTGTTTCTGTGAACAGTGTACGCAATCAAACAGCTGTCTATGATGCGGCCAAAGATGCAGTGATTTCCCTCACTCCTGCAGATCGTGCCCTTCTGAATTCACGCAGTGCAGGGATAGCTCAGCTAGCCCACCCGATTGAGATTGATGGTAAACAGGTGCTGCATGTGGTGAATGACAATCACGTAGCAGGGACATACATCCGAGCCCTCTCCGATGATGATACGGTGATGGCCTATCGCAAGGGCTATTATTCAGTACGCTACAACAATCCACATTTTATTGAGAAACAGCTTGTAGATGCAGATGGAATGTCGGTTAAAGATGAGCACGGACAAGACATCTGGCAGGCATATGCCACAGCTCCTGACATGCTCACAGCCAGCAAGGCTATTGAACGCTATAAGAAAGCCCGCCCCGGTGAATATCGTGTACGTGGTGATTTGAAGGGGGCTGAATATGACAAGGCCCACACACAGGCTATGTCAGCGGGGGGCCTCTCTGCTCAGCGTGTACGTGGTAAGCGCTTAGAAGATGCTATTGGCTCAAATGCCGAATTAGAGGGAGGCCACATTGAATCCCCTATTCAGGCAATGAACAGCAGCATTGAAAGCGTTGCTTCCCGCATCAGCTATCGTGACTGGATTGAGACAAGTAAGAAGCGCCTCATGGCTACTTACAGGGATGTTATGCCAACCCGAGACGGGAAGCCTGACTATCCCTCCAACATCTCTGAGATTAAGGGAGAGGGGAAACGCAAGGCAGCTGCAAGGGCGATGTATGAGCACATCCGGGCTATGGAAAACGGTTATGTCAACAGTCTTGATGATGTGACTAAATCTATTTTCTCTCAGGCTGCTGATGGCTTAGGGGGTTGGGCTGTGAAAGCTGGAGACAGCTTAGGCGGTAAGGTGTTTAGCGCTGCTGAGAAAGGCTCACGATCACTGGCAGAGGGAAGCCCTACAGCCGTTCTCCGCTCTCTTTCGTTCACAATGATGATTGCCCTTAACCCATTCCGACAATTAGCTGTACAGGCCGCACAGGCTCTTATGACGGTAGGTAGGCACCCAACTTACATTGCTCACCTCTTCGATGATGTTACGCTCCTGATGCTGGATAAGTTTAACCCTAACGCCCCTGAACAATTCTATAAACTGTTTGGCCGCAGTAAAGCAGAATTCAAGGCCATGAAGGCTGCTATGGAAAAGTCAGGTGTAACTAAGGGTATTAGCCGTCATGAGATGGTACAAGGCATGATGGCAACCAATGCGGATTTGTCTGTAGGCTATGCAAGCCGTGCAGCCAACCTAACGAGTAAAGGGGTTAAAAAGACCCTCAGCGCACCCCGCAGGTTTGGCTTTGACGCTGGCGAGTATTTTGTACAGGCATCTTCGTATTTCGCCCACTATGACGCAGCATTAAAGGCTTCAGTTAAGGCTGGCAAGGGAACAACCCTCCCCGCTACCACGCTGCAACAGGTGGCTAATGATGCACGTCAGTTCACAGGCAACTTCTCCCGCTCCGGTCAGATGGCGCTTAACCACAACGAGCTAAGTGTGATTGGTCAGTATGGTCAGGTTCCTTTGAAAATGATTGGGCTTCTCTTCAACCGGGGGATTCCTGTGAAGAACAGAGTAGGTATGGCAGCGTTTGCTGTGTCCATGTTTGGTGCACCAGACTGGCTTGGCGACATGCTCTCTGAATACCTCCCGGAAGATGAGACACAGCGTGAGTTGATATTGGGTGGACTGTCCAACGTCTTGACTAACGGAATGATTGAGGCCGTGTGGGGCCAGAAATCACAAGTTGATTGGGGCGGTGGCATCAACCCATATGACCCACAAGGCGTAATTGATATGGTTGGGCATCTGTTCTCAGATGGAATCGGAGAAGCAATTGCAAACGCCCCTGTTGGTTCTCTCCTGATGGGCAGCAATCCCCGTATCACCAACTTAGTACGTGACATCGGATACGCATCTGGTTTAGTGGCAGACCCGTCAGATGATACCAGTGTGGAGAAATGGCACGCTGTAATGAGAGATGTAGCCAACCTGTCATCAGGGCTTTCAAATGGCTATAAAGCGTGGCTCATGCTCAAGTATCAACGCGAGTATTCAGCTACAGGCGCTATGACCCGTGATAATGTCACAACACCAGAAGCATTTGCTAAGGCGTTAGGTTTTCAAAGCCTTGCTCAGGCACGTAGCTTTGCAGTGACTGATGACATCAGAGCGGAACACGATAAATATAATGCTGACATTGACCAGTATTTTAATGACGTGTCACGGCGCATGGTGGCTGAGGGAGTTACGGCAGACCAGCAGCAATATCTCATCCGTATGTCTCAATATGGTATGTCAGCTTTCCCGAATAACGTAGCAGCTCATAAGCGCTGGATGGCAAATATGATGAAGCAAATCGAAGGTGGTGACCGCCGACTGTTCGATTCCATTATGTCTGCCTCTGGCTGGGCTACTCGTGAAGACGTGATAGGCTGGATTAATAAAGCTACTCTCTCACCTGAGCAACGTGCGGCATTGTTAAACATTGCCAAATGGAGCTATCCAGATGATGAGTTGAAGCAAATGAACAAACTGAAATAAGAATTCGGGCCAGCTTTCTAGAGGCTGGCTCGTTTCCCCTACCCTCTCAAAACAATAAAAAACAGAGATAAATAACATGCGACACACAGGAACTTCATTTGCTGAAGCTCGGGCCAACCGCACCCGTAAATATGATGAGAAGATTAAGCCAATTGTAGAAGACCTTTTAGGTTATGGCTTAGGTAACGCAGCTTTAGCCAACGCCCTTAATACTAAAGGCCATGTTACGGTTACTGGAAAAGAATACACTACAGCAAGCGTTGTAGCGCTCCTGGCGCGATTATACAAATAAGGCAGGGAAATGTATGGCTAAGTATTCTAAGAAGGCCAGAGACGCGTTTAAAGCGGAAATGGCACGTAAGCATATCTATTGGGAACAGTTACTAGAAGAGTCTGCCCGCTATACATTCGACTGGACAGAACGAGTTTTATTAAGCGCATACCGTCGCAATTATATTTCACAGGAAAAAGAATAATGAGTGAATCACTTTTTAATAATGCTGACGCCACCGCATCAAGTTTTGACATTGAGGCAATCATGCAACAACTAATGCAGCAAACGGGCTGCTCCGCTCAGGAAGCAGCAGATGCTGTAGCACGTCAACTGGCTAAAAGATCTCAGAGCAAGCAGGTTCCACAGGAAACCTTCTCATCTCTTTATGGCCGGGAGGCACAGGCGGATTACATGCGCCGTATCCGTGAGAGTGTGAACACCGAATACTTTATGACTCCAGCAATGAAAGATATTCAACGCGGTGATGTAGCCGTGGCGGAGGCTCAAGCCCAATTTGCCGAGAACATGAAAAACAAAGCACGCGGTAACACTAACGCAAACGCTATTGATTTCTTCCGTAAGGCCCGGTCGGAAGACTGAGTCTTTTTCGGAAGTAGGTATTTAAGGGGAATGTCGCAGTGAATAAGAACTGGAGTATTGGACAGCAGCAAGCCAGAGCTAATGCCCGTCAATCTCAACGCATTCAGCGAAAACGAGATAACCAGATGGGCCTGACTCACACACCTGCACAGTCTGCTATTAACTTCTCGTATAAAGGTGTAATTATCCGCAAGGAGAATCACGAATACGTAATAGCTAAACAAGTGATGATTAGCGGGTGTGACACCTCAAAGATTGACGGTATATGGAACAGCGGAACGGCTTTAGCCGGGGCTATAGACTATATGCTGGAGACAGCTAAGGCTGAACGTTTGGCGGAAGTTAGAGAGAACCATCGCAACTGGACATGTCAGCGCTGTAAGGTTACTTGCCTATATGATAAAGCATACGAAGAATTTATAGACACTCCGCGCCCTCACATTCATTGCAAGTATTGCGGGTTTAATACTGTACTTAGTGAGGTAAATACAGCTTCTGATGAAGTAATGAGGTGATGGCATGTTATTTCTTTGCTGTGTAGCTCTTCTGAACTTATTCATGCCAGACATTATGAAATACCTATTCAGACTCTTTAAGGGAAAAAAGAATGAACAATATCGAACAATTATTAATGGAATCCACAGAAGCCTTGAACGAGGCTCAATTCGAGATTAGCCGCTGGTGCCGTATTCTTGAGGCTACGCCAATCACAGACAAAAGCCTTATCTGCGTTTGTGTAGAAGCCTTAGCCGCTTGGAATAAGAAACACGAGTATTGCCTATCTCAGATTTCTTATCTCAACAACAGCACACAGCTGGCATTGCATTAATTCAAAGGAGAATAACAAATGGCTTTATTTGACCAACAGGACATTGCAGCACCACAGGGCAGCGTAGCTCCTACACAGGCTGTAGCGCCTGTATCGAATAACACAGCGGGTGCAGTGATTGGGGGCATTACTCAGCTTGCTCAGGTTGGCGCACAACTGTGGGCACAGAACACCGCTAAAGAACAGAAAGCTAAGCAGGCCACTGCCGTTACGCAATACGCTCAGAATATTACAGCTCTGAATGAAGGCGTATCACAGGGGAAATTTTCACAGGCTGAAGCTCAGCGCCGTCAGCGCGTTCTGTTCAATCAGGCAATTGCTAACAATCCCACCCTAACAGAAGACTTTGTATCCCTAAACACTAAGCTGGCTGGTTCGGCTGGTCTAGGGGATACGCTGGCACAGGGCACAGCCGTAGAACAGCAATATCAAGCTGACCTCAAGAAGGCTACAGGTTCTGGCTGGATTCATGAAGGCATGACCGCTTCACAGCAGGAAGACGCTGTAGAGCATATGCGCCAGCAGGAACACGCAGCGCAGCAGATGGATTTCTACAGTAAGCAGCTGAGCATTCAAAATCAGAAGCTGGGCCTTCAGGAGAAGCGTGCCAACATTGCTAACGCTCAGGCACAGCGTGCTAATGCTGTTATGGAAGCCAAAATGAAAGCTAACCAGCTTCAGGTGCGTAATGGCCTGAATGGTGCTGTACAGGCTGAATATGACCGCCAGCGCTCTCAAATTGAAAGCATTCAGAAGAACTCTGTAATGACTCCTGAGCAGAAAGCTATGGCTGTTCAGAAGCTTCAGCAGGACTTTAACAGCCAGCTCATGCAGTATCGCGGTATTGCGGGAAGTGATTATGTTGATGGCCTGACTAAACCCTTTGCGGATATGTACAAGGCCGGACAGGATTATGTATCTGGTAAAACATCAGCGGATATCTATCAACATCAGCTGGACAGTGCACAGACTAAAGCTCTGTTGCCATTTGCTGCTGACCCACAGATGGCAGCTGACTTAGCCGCTACTAAGCTGCTGGGAAGCAACACGCCTCCCTCTGTAATGTCTCGCCTGTCTAACAATCTGGCTAGCCGTATGGCAGAGATTCAGAAAGGCTCTGGTGTCACCTACAATCCAACGTCCCCTAGCGCTGGCGATAAAGCTGACACTAAGACGCATGTAGACATTCTGAAATCCACCATTGACCAGCTCGACCAGAAATCTCCCCTCATCCGTCCAGAGGATAAGGCTGGCGTTGAGGCTGAATTGCATAAGAACGTTAACGCTATCTTAGGTGGTACTGTTGACTTTGCCTCTTCTCAGAAGACGCCTAACCAAATGAACAACGTTATGGACTTCATTGCTTCGCCTCAGTTCCTGAAGTATATGAAGAACGGCGGTACAATTGATGAAAACGTATCAGCTAACATTGAGAACGTAATCGGCACCAACTACACCGACAAGCTTGCCCCTGTGATTCAACAGGCGTGGAAAGATGCTCAGGTAACTACTGGCTTCTCTGTTGATACAGGCGCTAAGAGCAACCTTAACGTTGGCTTTGCCAATGTGCAGGAACAGCAAGCAGGTGTAGACAGCGCTCTTGAGTACACCTTCCGTAATGGCTCTCTCACCTTCCGCCCTAAGAAAGGATATGAGGGTAACCCGGCTGTCATTGCTAAGGCTAAAGATCTCAACCAGCAGATTAGCCCTCTGGTTAATAAAACTGTCCGTGCTGCTGCACATCTACAAGGAAATGATGATTTCGATTCTGCATTTAAGAAATATGAAACTGAGTTCTTTGGAGAGCCTAATGTCCAGCCAGTGGCCCCGGCAGGCGGTGAAAGCGTGAATGGCCGTTAAGGCCTCTAGGACGCTCTAGGAGCAATTCTAAGCCCTTCTAATGCAGACGTAATTCTCAAGGCCTAAGAGTGGCTCAAGGAGCGGTACAGGGGCTTATTCTTTGATGTACGATACACACCAATAATAATATAAAGGAGCCATCATATAATGGCAGAACTCACTCTCACTCCATTAAACAATACTGCTTTTAACGGTTCATTTGTAAACCAACTGAATAATAATCTCATCAAGCTGGCCGATGCTTTAAATTCTTCTGTCTTAATGAGGGACAATGCCACTACAGGGCAAACCTCTATGCATACAGACTTAGACCTGAATGGCTTTGCAATTCTTAATGCCACTCTCGGGAATAATGCCCTTCCTGTAGTGGAACTTATAGCTCGCCTAAAACAGGCAGAAGCAGACATTGCAGACCTGAAGACTAGGATAGCTGCAAAGGGCTAAGGAAGGGGGCAATCTAACAGATTGTAAGTTATACATGTCGTCACCAACAATTACCGCAATAGATGTCCTGCTCATCTCACTGGGCATAGCCCCCATTAAATATCTGGTGGGGTGGTGGATGAAGCACAGAGCAAAGAAGCGCGAGAAGGCAATACAGAAGGTAGTTGAAGAAGCGCTGAAGAAAGAAGGGAAATGAACAAAGAGCAAGGACGCTCTCTACCTCGGACATAGGCCTATTTCTGCTAGAAACTGGGAAATAGCTATGCAAGTAGTCAGCCCCCCCCGGTACACCCCCTTCATACCCCCTGAGCAAGTGCCAGAGGAAATTTAAAAGGGAGGGGAACAATCAGCTAGTAGATCAATATAAAGATCTCCCGTCAAGACATTTAATTTGTGTACACAGTCTTGTGAAATAGTGGACACTGCATCACAATGAATACTTAATTAACTACATGGGTATTAGTGATGAAATACGGATACGCACGAGTGAGTACACAGGAACAGAATACAGGCTTACAGGTAGCCGCATTAACTGAGCTTGGCTGTGAGCGTGTGTATCAGGAGAACATCTCAGGGAAGAATGCTGAGAGGCCTGAGCTAATGCGTTTGCTTGCTGATGTACAGGCAGGTGATACGGTAATTGTAATGAAGCTAGACCGCTTAGCACGTAATACGCGTGATGCTCTGTCTATTGCTGATGAGCTGAAAGCTAAAGGTGTTGGCTTAGTGTGCATGGACTTAGGGCAGACAGACATCAATTCTGATATTGGTCGGGTTATCTACACTGTGATTGCTGCTGTTGGTGAGTTTGAACGTAAGCGTATCTTAGAGCGTACTAACGAGGGTAAGAGAGCAGCAATGGAACGCGGTGTCACTTTCGGCCCTAAGCCTGATGCAGGCCTTCATGCCAGTATACGCAAGCTATACGCTGAGGGAATGAACAAGCTAGCCATCAGTAAGCATCTATCTATCTCCCGCACTACCGTGCACAAGGTGTTAGGCTAACTATTTCGGAAGTAGGTATTAGAGAGATCAACATCACCTCTCCTGCTTAACTTGGTTTATTTCGGAAGTAGTATATATACAACCTGTAAAGTCAGTCAGGACATAGGGGATTATATTACTGTACTAATTTCGGAAGTAGTGTATTACCGCATCTGGCGATGCGCATTCCGACGTACCCATGTGGCCTCACGGACGAACACTCCCCGTGGCTGTTAGTCAGAGTGACTAACGCCAGTGCCCCCACCCTACTCTTTCCTTTCATAAAGCTATCATAGACCATCAAATTAGCCCCCTGAATTTATATGGTACGGTATGGACTGTTATATTTCCTTCCCTATACACTGGCTACAATACACTTGTTCACAGGAGTAAACAGGAGTCATTAAAGTAGTGAACGCAGCTAAAGCTGCACACTCTATATCATCAACGCTCTTCTATAAATCTAAGGAAATTGTCACCCATTTGAGTGGTGAACTTCTGCCCCAACCCTTGCGACGAAAGCCCGCCCTGTAGAGAATCGACAGTTATCAAACCAGAATTATAAAGCTCTTTCCATATTTGAGTTACTAATCCTTCCTGCTTATCAAGTTCAGGATATGTTGATACCAGAATAGGTCTTAACGATCCCATCATAACATTGGGTGGAACTTTCCTACTTAAAGCAAAACGAAGGATTTTGATATGAAGAACAGTAAACTGGTCAATGTAATTTAAATAAATATGTTGAAGAGACTCATCTATTTCAAGCCCTTCCGCAACATTCACGATAGCATTCCTAAGAGCTTGCAATTTTTCTTCCTGATGTGTCTTCATTGCAAGATGAGACGCGTAGAATACAGCGGAAATAAACTGTTCATTTTCCTTCAGCTCATCAACCTTCAATCCTTTCTCTTGAAGTTCTTCAATTGCATCTACAACCCTGTGCATCCACTGGATTTTTCTTTTCTGAAATGGTGACTCTATAACAGTTGAGAAAATTTCTGCTAAAGCCCCTCCAGCTAAAGGAACTTCACCTAAAGCTGTTTTGATTGCTGTGTGGACATAGTCTTTGCCCGTTTCTTTAGGCACTTCAAGTTCTTTAGCCATATTGAGCCTCAGTAAGTGGGAATCCTTTCCCGGTGACACTCACTCCAAACGGTGAAGCTGACCCTTCACATAATCAAAAAATTCTTTGTGAGTAACAGTTGTTTTACCCAGCTTCGTCTTAAGCTCAACCCCCATTGTGCGCAGAGTTTTACGGTTGGTTTCGGTTTGACGCTTTCCGACTTTGGTTAAGACGTAATTTAATTCGTAATCTTGAGAAAAGTTAACTAACTCGTGGTCACTTGGCATTTCTTGATTCCCTCTGAAAGCAAACTAAAGCAGTAGTAGTTAAACAACCTTCCATAAGAAACATCCTAAACAACAGTTAATATTACCTAACATTTAGAGATGCTTTGCAAGATCATTTTTTCACTAACATGCACTACACGCCTTAAACGTGAGCTTAATCAAATCACATGACCATCCAGTTTAGTTTATCAATGACATAGCTTACTGTCGTAATAGGAAAAGTGTGCATGTATCTTCTTGTGATGCCTGTCCCTGATTTCTCATGACCAATCACCTGCTGCAAATGCGCAACATTTATCATCCATCCTGATGCAGCAGTGACAACACTATGCCTAAAGCTGTGAACAATGCGGCGCTGATTATGTATGTCCCTGTATGGAATCCCCAATCTCTCCCTAAGCTCCGACATCGCCTTACTGATCTTATTCATGTTAGAGCCTGACACTTCAGGGAATAACTGATGGTCACAGCTTTCGACAAACTCAAGGAAACCAAGCTCAATAAGATGTGGATGGAGCGGCACTTGCCTAGCTGCGTTATCGGTCTTGCCGTCAGTAATGAGCAGATAATGACGAATGCTATCATCATCAAAACACACCTGAGTTTTGGTTAGCGTTGCTATCTCACCACGCCTAGCGCCAGTGTAGGCCAGCAGTAAGATAATCCACTTGAGCCACCCATCAGCATGATTGATTGCGTAAGAGACAAATGAGCGCATCTCTCCAACAGAGTAAGCACCGAATCTTTTCGATGATGGAGGAGCTGTTAAACCGTCTGTTGGGGATTTGGTTAGTATCCCCTTCTCATCCGTTAGGAAAGTTTTGAATAGAGATTTATACAGCTTCAGGTGCTTATGTATTGCTTCCGTGCCTATTAAATCTTCCTCAGCTACATCATCGCAAGCTAACAACTGCTGAATAGTCATGGCTCTGTAAGGCTGTACGACTCGTTTTGGCAGCCCTTCCACAGCTTCCATCACATTATGTATATCTCGTTTACTGATTCCCTCTACATCGCTTTCTGGGCCTAAAACAGCCAGTAATGGCTCTATGTATCGGTCATTGGCTGAAGCAATGGCAGTTGTCCAATTAGCCCCCCGCTGAGCTTTGTATTGATTCCAAGCTTCGCCAAGCGTGAGAGCTGGGGCCTTAACAATAACGGAAGTAGGGTTAGCCACTGGAAAAGAAAGCGCTGTGCCTGCCCTCTTAACCATCCTATCTTCAATTAACGAGCTAATAGCATGGTTGAAATCTCCGGGCGAAAGTACACCCCCCTTAACCATCAGGAGCTGAGGCATTAAAGCTATCATCAATGCATTAGCTTCCCTGTGGCTGTCTGTGTCCAGAGAACGCCTGAACATTTTTCCATCAGGGAGGGAGAATTGAACGTAGTAGATTGAGCTGCGTTTGAAGGTATATCGAATGCGTTTAGATAACAAAGCTGTCCCTCATCTTGTATCAGTAGTGAATGAAAACAAGATGGAAATAACTTTATCTATATGAAATAAAAGGAAAAACAACCCCCTACGCTGGCATTATCCAGATCAGGTATTACGGGTATTTCTCAGCCTTCACAAAGAAGGGCACCCCGAGTCATGCACGTCCATGTCAGACATGCCTTCACAGCATAAAGGGTCAGCTTAAAGTTGTAAATCCTGCGGCGGGTGCGCTTTTTTTGCCGGGCAACGATGAGCAAAAATACGTGCGCCATCAATTTTCATGATTTTTTGATCATCAGGAAAATATAAACAAATCGACGGAGATCAATTTCCCCAAAATACCGAAAATTCATCAGGATAGTTAATTTAATCTGCCGGGGCAGTATCCGGGAAATAAACAGAAGAAAGCGCGCAACTTGATTAATATCAAACCGGCCGGCAGCGTAACACGGCCTAATTCCCTTCCGGATTTGAAGACCGCTGTTTCACCTTCACCCGGAATCGCTAATGACTTTATTCAGTTTTCTTCCGCACGTGCATTACTGGCACAATATCACCATTTCCCGTCAAGGCGCCGTTGCCCCCGGCGGCCGTTACAGGTACTCCACGTACCTCGAAGCCGAATGCAAACGCTGCGGCGAACGTATCCATAAAATCTATTATCGCGATATCAGCGATGAACAGGCGCGTCGCTGGCTGGGATAAAAAAAAGCCCCGCAACACAGGTTGCGGGGCGCTTGCGTGGCTATCGCAAAACTTATTCAGCCGGTTTGGTGCGGATCAGGTAATCAAACGCGCTCAGTGACGCTTTGGCCCCTTCACCGCTGGCAATGATAATCTGCTTGTACGGCACGGTGGTGCAGTCGCCGGCGGCGAATACGCCTTTCAGGCTGGTTTCGCCTTTGGCGTCGATCAGGATCTCGCCCATGCGGTTGCGCTCGACTGCGCCTTCCAGCCAGTTGGTGTTGGGCAGCAGACCAATCTGGACGAAGATACCGCTCAGCGCCAGTTCGTGGCTGGTCTGGTTATTGCGGTCGATGTAGGTCAGACCGGTAACTTTGCTGCCGTCGCCTGTCACCTCGGTGGTCTGCGCGTTCAGGATTACATCCACGTTTTTCAGGCTGCGCAGTTTATCCTTCAGCACTTTATCGGCGCGCATTTCGCTGGCGAATTCCAGCAGCGTAACGTGCTCGACAATACCGGCCAGGTCGATGGCCGCTTCAACGCCGGAGTTACCGCCACCGATCACCGCCGTGCGTTTGCCTTTAAACAGCGGGCCGTCACAGTGCGGGCAGTAGGTCACACCTTTGGTGCGATACTGCTCTTCGCCCGGAACGCCCATGTTGCGCCAGCGTGCGCCGGTAGCAATGATGATGCTGCGTGATTTCAGCACCGCGCCGGACGCGGTTTCGATGGCGTGCAGACCGCCCTCTTTCGCTGCCGGAATCAGCTTGATGGCGCTCTGGGTGTCGATCACGTCAACGTCATAGTCATCAACGTGCGCACGCAGGGAACCGGCGAGCTTCGCCCCTTCGGTTTTTGGCACGGAGATGTAGTTTTCAATGTCAACCGTGTCCAGCACCTGGCCGCCAAAGCGCTCGCCCATCAGGCCGGTACGGATGCCTTTACGCGCCGAGTAGATGGCCGCCGCAGCGCCCGCCGGGCCGCTGCCGACGATCAGCACTTCATACGCATCACGCTTGTTCAGCTCTTCTGCCGCGCGTTTGTCCGCGTTGGTGTCTACCTTACCGACGATTTCTGCCAGGCTCATGCGGCCCTGACCGAACTCTTTGCCGTTGAGGTAAACCGCCGGCACGCCCATCACGTTGCGCTCGGTGATTTCATTCTGGAACATGCCACCGTCGATGGCGGTGTGACGGATGCGCGGGTTGAGCACCGCCATCAGGTTCAGCGCCTGAACCACGTCCGGACAGTTGTGGCACGACAGAGAGTAATAGGTTTCGAAATGCAGGTCGCTGTCCAGCGCAACAACCTGATCCAGCAGGCTCTGCGCCTCTTTCGACGGATGTCCACCGGTCTGCAGCAGTGCCAGCACCAGTGAGGTAAATTCGTGGCCCATTGGCGAACCGGCAAAGCGCGGACCGCTGTGGCTGCCTGGGTTAGTAATCAGGAATGATGGTTTACGTACCGGTTGATCGTTCTCTTCACGGAAGCTGACTTTATCAGACAGACTCGCGATATCGGTCAGCAGAGTACGGATCTCTGCGGATTTTGCGCCATCGTCCAGTGTGGCAATCAACTCAACCGGTTTCGTTAGTTTCTCAAGGTAGGCCTTGAGCTGGGTTTTTAAATTGGTGTCGAGCATAGTGAGTTCCTGTGAAGAAAATCGGGTGCCGCAGCACCCGATGGAAGAAAGATCAAAGGGCGTTGGTAACTTAGATTTTGCCAACCAGGTCCAGTGATGGAGCCAGCGTTGCGTCGCCTTCTTTCCATTTAGCCGGGCAAACTTCACCTGGGTGAGAAGCCACATACTGAGCCGCTTTCACTTTACGCAGCAGGTCAGACGCGTCACGGCCGATGCCTTCTGCAGTGATTTCGATGGCCTGGATGATGCCTTCCGGGTCAACGATGAAGGTACCGCGGTCAGCCAGACCTTCTGCTTCACGCATGATTTCGAAGTTACGGGTCAGAGCACCGGTCGGGTCGCCGATCATCGCATACTGGATTTTCGCGATGGTGTCTGAAGAACCGTGCCAGGCTTTGTGGGTAAAGTGCGTGTCAGTTGAAACGGAGTAGATGTCTACGCCCAGTTTCTGGAACTCTTCGTAGTGGTCTGCCACGTCACCCAGTTCAGTCGGGCATACAAAGGTGAAGTCAGCCGGGTAGAAGAAGAAAACACTCCATTTACCTTCAACGTCTTTCTCGGTTACGTCGATGAATTCGCCGTTTTTGAATGCAGCGTTTTTGAACGGTTTGATTTTGGTATTGATGATAGACATGGGTGACCTCCGTTAAAAAGATGTGATGCAGGCTACATAATTTTCGGGCCAACTTCTAATATGCAGACGTTATCAATCAGATAATCAAAAGCTATCAAAGTGCCGACGCCAGATTTGATGCGGCTTGCCGCGGCATTCTACACAGAAAAGCTGCAGAGTTAACAGGCTTTATCTTTACGCGCGGCAACTGCTATTTTTTTATAAACATTCAATCATCTTTGCTGCACGATTCAACTGCGTGCACAACGCCGCTACAAAACGTGCCCGCTTACTCGTCATGGAGTCTGGAAGTGAAAATTCGTCTTTTTGAAGAAGCCGACCGCCCTTTCTTACGCACGCTGTATCTCGCGGCGCGCCGTCATAACTGGACATGGCTGGCCGGCGACGACTGGCAGCTGGAAGATTTCGACGCGATTATTCCCGGTGAAACGGTACTGGTAGCGGAGATCGACGGCCACCGCGCAGGGTTTGCCGGCGTGATGGATAACGATAATTTTTTGCACAGTTTGTATGTTGATCCGGCCTTTCAGGGCCAGGGCGTCGGCAGTGCACTGCTGAACGCGGTGCAGCAGCATTTTACCTCCACCGGCGCGCTGAAATGTCTGCTTCAGAACGAAGCGGCGCTGCAGTTTTATCAGCAGCACGGCTGGCAGCGCGAAGCGCTGGGAGAGAGCGAACAGGGCCAGTACGTGTTGATGCATCTGCCGCTGGCGTCACGCACCAGCGGCAGCTAAGGCTTAAACCGCGCGGAAGGCGATGTCGCCCGGAATCACCTCACCCTGCCAGTAAAGCTGGGCGGCAACCCGGCCCGCAAGTTCACGATACAGCGCGGTGAATTCACTCTCCGGACGGCGAATCACGGTCGGTTCACCGTCGTCGAGATCTTCGCGCAGATTAATGTGCAGCGGTAGCTGAGCCAGCAGGCGGGTGTGATAATCCTCAGCCAGCTTCTGCGCACCGCCGGTACCAAAAATCGGCTCATGATGGCCGCATTCGCTGCAGATGTGCATGCTCATGTTTTCCACCACGCCCAGCACCGGCACGCTGACTTTTTCGAACATCACCATGCCCTTGCGCGCATCAATCAGCGCAATATCCTGCGGCGTGGTCACCACCAGCGCGCCGGTCACCGGCACGTTCTGCGCCAGCGTCAGCTGAATGTCACCGGTGCCCGGCGGCATATCCAGAATCAGGTAATCGAGATCCGGCCACAGCGTTTCGTTCAGCAGCTGCATCAGCGCCTTGCTGGCCATCGGTCCGCGCCACACCATGGCGTTATCGTCGGTCACCAGATAGCCGATAGAGTTGGTTGCCAGGCCGTGCGCCATGATCGGCGCCATGTGCGTGCCATCCGGCGAGGTGGGGCGCTGCTTTTCGGTGCCGAGCATGTCCGGGATCGACGGGCCGTAAATATCCGCATCAAGAATACCGACGCGCGCGCCTTCGGCCGCCAGCGCCAGCGCCATATTCACAGCGGTGCTGGATTTGCCCACGCCACCTTTACCGGAGCTGACGGCGACGATGTTTTTCACCCCGTTGACGCCCGGCTGATTTTTCACGCGTTTCAGGGTGGCGATGTCATGACGCAGCCGCCAGTCGATGGCGCGCGTGTTGGTCAGGCGCAGCAGTTCCGCGCTGGTCTGGGCTTTCAGCGCCTCAAACGCGCTGGCCCAGGCAAATGGCATCACCAGTTCAATGTGCAGCTTGTCGTCGAGCAGCGCCACGTGACGCAGCGCTTTGAGGGTAGTCAGATTGTGTTGCAGCGTCGGATGCTCAAACTCGCTCAGCACGCCGATAACCACGGCGCGCAACGCTTCAGGTGAATGATGGTCCCGGGATTGTGCGGTCATCCCAACTCCTTATTTAGTCATGACGCCAGACGATGGCGGTGTGCCATCAATCATATCAGATAGGCGCTAAAAGTGACGTGGCCGAGCTGCTGTGTTTACGCCAGAGGGTGCTTCGGTTAACATCTAAGCCCGATTTTTTATTCACGGAATGCTACGCAAATTATGACTCAAGTCGCTAAAAAACTACTGGTAACGTGCGCCCTGCCGTACGCAAACGGCTCTATCCACTTAGGTCACATGCTTGAACACATTCAGGCTGACGTGTGGGTCCGTTACCAGCGAATGCGTGGCAATCAGGTGTTTTTCATCTGTGCGGACGACGCCCACGGCACGCCGATCATGCTGAAAGCCCAGCAGCTGGGTATCGCGCCGGAGCAGATGATTGCGGAAATGAAGCAGGAGCATGAGACCGATTTCGCAGGTTTCAACATCAGCTATGACAATTATCACTCCACACACGGCGACGAAAACCGCCAGCTGTCTGAGCTGATTTACACGCGCCTGAAAGAGAACGGTTTCATTAAAAACCGCACCATTTCGCAGCTGTACGATCCGGAAAAAGGCATGTTCCTGCCTGACCGCTTCGTCAAAGGCACCTGTCCGAAATGTAAATCGCCCGATCAGTACGGCGATAACTGCGAAGTGTGCGGCGCGACCTACAGCCCGACCGAGCTGATTGAGCCGAAATCGGTGGTGTCAGGTGCGACGCCGGTGATGCGCGATTCTGAACACTTCTTCTTCGATCTGCCGTCCTTCAGCGCGATGCTGCAGGCGTGGACGCGCTCCGGCGCGCTGCAGGAGCAGGTGGCAAACAAGATGCATGAGTGGTTTGAAGCCGGTCTGCAACAGTGGGATATCTCCCGCGATGCGCCGTACTTCGGCTTCGAAATCCCTGGCGCGCCGGGCAAATACTTCTACGTCTGGCTGGATGCGCCCATCGGCTACATGGGGTCGTTTAAGAACCTGTGCGACAAACGCGGCGACATTGATTTCGACGAGTTCTGGAAGAAAGATTCCAGCACCGAGCTGTATCACTTCATCGGCAAAGACATCGTCTATTTCCACAGCCTGTTCTGGCCAGCGATGCTGGAAGGCAGCAATTTCCGCAAGCCGACCAACCTGTTTGTGCATGGTTATGTCACGGTGAACGGCGCGAAGATGTCGAAATCGCGCGGCACCTTCATCAAAGCCAGCACCTGGCTGCAGCATCTTGATGCCGACAGCCTGCGCTACTACTACGCGGCCAAGCTCTCTTCGCGCATCGACGATATTGACCTTAATCTGGAAGATTTCGTCCAGCGCGTGAACGCTGACATCGTTAATAAAGTGGTGAACCTCGCCTCACGCAACGCCGGCTTTATCACCAAACGCTTTAACGGCCAGCTGGCAAGCGAACTGGCAGATCCGGCGCTGTATCAGACCTTTGTTGATGCGTCAGAGAAGATCGGTGAAGCCTGGGCCAGCCGCGAATACAACCGTGCGATCCGCGAGATCATGGCGCTGGCCGACCTGGCCAACCGCTACGTTGACGAGCAGGCACCGTGGGTGGTGGCGAAACAGGAAGGCCGCGATGCCGACCTGCAGGCGATTTGCTCCATGGGCATCAACCTGTTCCGCGTGCTGATGACCTGGCTGAAGCCGGTGCTGCCGTCGCTGAGCGAGCGCACAGAAGCCTTCCTGCAAAGCGAACTGAGCTGGGATGGCATTGCGCAGCCGCTGCTCAACCACAGCGTAGCGCCGTTTAAAGCGCTGTATGGTCGTATTGAGATGGCAAAAGTGGAGGCGCTGATTGCGGCTTCGAAAGAGGACGCAGCGGCGGCGAACCAGCCGGCGGCAAGCGGTCCACTGGCCGATGCACCGATTGGCGAGACCATCACCATTGATGACTTCGCCAAAGTCGACATGCGCGTGGCGCTGATCGAGCAGGCTGAGCTGGTAGAAGGTTCCGATAAGCTACTGCGTCTGCAGCTGGATCTGGGTGGCGAGAAGCGCCAGATTTTCTCTGGCATTCGCGCCGCTTATCCGGATCCGTCGGTGCTGGTGGGCAAGATGACCATCATCGTCGCCAACCTGGCGCCGCGCAAAATGCGTTTTGGCGTGTCCGAAGGCATGGTGCTGTCTGCCGGCCCTGGCGGCAAAGATCTGTTTGTGCTGTCCGTGGATAGCGGTGCCCAGCCGGGTATGCCGGTGAAGTAAGGGTTGGTGCGCTCTGGCCCTCACCCTAACCCTCTCCCGCTTGCGGGAGAGGGAACCGCTGAGTGCGGGGTTTGGGTTCAGAGCCATGCCTGCACATAGCAAAACACCACATAAGACTACCCCCTCTCCCGCGTGCGGGAGAGAGAACCACTGAGTGCGGGGGTCTGGGTTCAGAGCCAGGCCTGCACCTCGTTCGCTTGTCTCCCTCTCCCGCTTTTGCCGGTGGGGCCGAACAGCGCACGTTGTTACCCATGTATCAAACCTGCACATAGCAAAACCCCGCACAAGGCTACCCCCTCTCCCGCCTGCGGGTGTACAGTCCGGGGACA
>NZ_SDFT01000129.1:0-16900 GCF_004916815.1 Pantoea sp. R102 | reverse complement strand
AACAGCACCGCCACCAGCCATGAGCTGATGAGCGCCATCAGCACCACCGCAAACAGGGTATAGCAATATTCGCCCGCGCTGGATGCGGCAAAGCCGACCGGAATAAAACCGGCAATCATCACCAGCGTACCGGTCAGCATCGGGAAGGCGGTGGTACTGAACGCCCAGGTCGCTGCGCCAGTGCGGGAATCGCCGGCCTCCAGCCGCGCCACCATGGTTTCCACCGTGATCATCGCATCGTCTACCAGCAGGCCCAGCGCTACGATCAGTGCGCCCAGCGAGATGCGCTGCAGGCCGATACCGGCCAGATGCATGCCGATAAACGTCATGGCGAGTACCAGCGGGATCGCCGCCGCGACCACCAGGCCGGCGCGCAGTCCCAGCGAGACAAACGAAACTGCCAGCACGATGATCACTGCCTCGCCCAGCACATCGACAAATCCGCTGACGGCCTGTTGTACTACCGCTGACTGATCGGCGATGCGCGTCATCTCAATGCCGTGCGGCAGCTGGCTGGCTTCGCTCTCAATGCGCGCCCGCAGTGCCTGGCCAAAATCCAGCATGTTACCGGTGGCGGCCATCGACACGGCCAGTCCGATGGCCGGCTGGCCGTTAACGCGAAAAAGCGGGGCAGGCGGTTCGGCGGGGCGGCGCGTGATGGTGGCGATCGCCGTCAGTGGAACATAGCGATCGTTAACCCGCAGCGTAACCGCCCGCAGGCTCGCCTCGCTGTTGAACGCGCCGCTCACGCGCAGGGCGATGTTATCGGTGGCGGTGCGCACGCTGCCCGCCGGCTCCACGACATTCTGCGCCCGTAGCGCCTCTGCTACCTGCTGCAAATCCAGTCCCATAGCGGACAGCTGGCGCGGGGAAAAGGCCACCACCAGTTGCTCTTCCTGCTCGCCCAGTAGCTGGATCTTACCCACATCCGGCAGACTCATCAGATCGCGGCGAATATCATCCACCCGGTCCCGCAGCTCACGCGGGGAAAAACCGTCAGCGGTGAAGCCGTAAATCGTGCCAAAGGTATCGTCAAACTCATCGTTGACCGCCGGGCCCTGCACGCCCTGCGGCAAAGCCGGGGTCACATCCTGCATTTTTTTACGCACCTGGTACCAGATGCCGGCCACCTGTGCGGGCGGGGTGTCGTCACGCAGATTGACGAAAATGACCGTGCGGCCAGCGTGCGTTTCACTCTGCACATAATCCAGCCAGGGAATTTCCTGCAGCTTTTTCTCCAGCGGATCGGTGACCAGTCTGACCGTATCGTTGATGTCGGCACCTGGCCACTGCGCAGACACCACCGCAGTTTTGATGGTGAACGCCGGATCTTCGTTGCGCGAGAGCTTTTCATAGCTGACGATCCCTGCTGTCACGATCAGCAGCATAAGAAAGGCCATCAGCTGCTGCTGCTTCAGCGCCCAGGCAGAAAGATTAAACGCCGGTTTCATGCTGATCCTCCTGGCTGCCGGCAACGCGTTCACCGTCACGCAGGCTTCTGACGCCCGCCGTGATCACCCGATCGCCCGGCATGATCCCGGCGCGAATCCATACCGCATCTGCCGTGTAGCCGGCAATCGCGACCGTGCGCCGGATAACGCAGTTTTTCACCGGGTCAAGAATAAACACCGCCGGCTGGCCTGCCTGGCGGGTAAGCGCGGTGGCCGGAATCGCCATCACCGCATCCGTCGTCGTGTCAATCAGCGGCAGGGTGACGGCGACGCTGGCGCCCAGCACCATCTCTGCGGGAGGATTGTCCAGTGTGATGCGCACCCGCCAGCTGCGTGTCTGGGCGTCGGCCTGTGGACTGACGTCACGCAGGTGCGCTTCGGCCATCACGGACGGATTCTGCAATAGCGCAACGCGGAAGCGGGCACTGGCCCGGCGATCAAGGGTTTCAGGTGTGGCAACGTCAAACACCACGTCACGGCCTGTGCCGGTCGCAACGGTAAACACCGTCTGACCGGCGCTGACCACCTGACCGGCTGCGGCGCTGACGCCCGTCACCACGCCATCCTCAGACGCGGTGAGGTGGGTCCAGCGCAGGCTATCCTGCGCATTTTTCAATGCCGCTTCACTGCTCTGCCGCCGTGCCAGCGCAGCCTGCCAGTCGGCGCTGGCGCTATCGAGCTGAGCACGGGCAATTGCCCCGGACGGCATCAGCAGCCGCATGCGGTGCAGATTGAGGGCCGCCACCTTTTCGGCCGCGCGGCTGCTGTTCAGCTCCGCCTGTGCGCTCGCCAGCTGATTCAGCGCGCCGGGGCTGTCAAGCACCGCGAGCGTCTCTCCCTGCCTGAAGCGGCTGCCGACATCGGCGCTGCGCGTCAGAATCCGCCCCTCCAGCCTGAAACTGAGCGAGGTTTCATCGTGCGCGCGGATCTCGCCGGTCAGGGTTTGCTGCCCGGCGGGCGTGGGCGGGCCAACCGTGATGAACTTTACCGGACGCGGTGGCGGCGGCGTGGGTGAACGCTTGCGGTCACAGCCGGTAAGCAGCAGGGCCGTCAGCAGCAGACAGGGCAGCAGCGGCAGCAGGGAAACCAGGTGGCGCGGATTAAGCAGGTGGCGCACACCCTGTTTGATCAGGCAGGGAAGCTCGTCGGTCATGGCGCAATTCCTTTATCGGTATTTGCGCCATTACACCGTGCGAATATCAAGAATCCGGCGATGTTCCATCAAGAGCGTGTCAAGAAGGGCAACAACGTCAGGCGTTGCGCGGCAACAAAATCTGTACCTGCAAGCCTCCCGTTGCCGGCAGCGTGGCATTAATCGTGCCGCCGTGCGCCTGGCAAATCGCCCGCGCAATCGACAGGCCCAGCCCGCTGCCGCCCGAGTGGCGGGCGCGTGACGCCTCACCGCGCGCAAAGCGCTCAAACATCAACGCCAGAAACGCCGCAGGAACGCCCGGGCCGCTGTCCTGCACGATGATTTCGTAATGATCAACGGTGTTGCGCGTGCGCAGCTGCAGCTGGCTGCCGCTTCCGGCATAGCGCAGGGCGTTTTCCAGCAGGATGGTGAAAACCTGCCCGAGTCGGAACGGATCGACCGGCAGCAATGTCTCTTCAGCCAGCACTACCCCGGTGCTGATGCGCGCTTCATCCAGCTGCGGTTTGATCCACTGCAGGCGCTCGCGCAGGATATCGGCCGGGTTGCAGCGGACTTTCTCCAGCGTGAGCTGGCCGGCATCCGCCAGTGACAGCAGATGCAGCTCATCGATCAGCCGGTGCAGACAACTGAGCTGCGCCATGATCAGGGCGAGCTGACGTGAGTCAGCGCTGAACACGCCATCAAGCAGCGCCTGCAGACGCACCATGGCGGCGTTGAGCGGCGACCGCAGCTCATGCGCCATGGCGACATGCGACGTACGCAGCTCTTTGTCGTAACGCGCCAGCTGGCGCGTCATCGCGTTGAAGTTGTGCGCGAACTGCACCAGTTCGGCGGGCGCTGCCGGTGTTAACGCCGCCTGCGCACCGAAGTCGCCTGCGGTCACCTGGTCTGCCGCTCGTCTGAGCTGGCTGAACTGTGCAGAAAGCGGGCGCGCGTGGCGCAGCCCGAAATAGGCAATAAACGGAATGGTCACCAGCACCAGGATGCCGACGGTGATCCAGTCCGAGGAAGCAATGGACGGGTCGGAGTAGCGTATGCCCCACCAGCTATCGATGATCTGGTGAAAGCGCGCGGGATCGCGTTCCGGATGCGCACGCAGGGCGAGAAATTCATGCAGAACCGCCGGCGGCATATGGTGCGTGATCCACAGGTACTGCACCGTGAAGCGCAGCCACATGCACAAAGCAATCAGTACCACGGTACCGATAGCCAGCGTCAGAATGCGCAGACAAAGCCAGCGCCAGAGCGTTTGTGGGGATTTTTCTGTCATGGCTGGCGGAACCGGTAGCCTACGCCGCGCACGTTGAGCAGCACGCCCGCCATACCGGCCGCTTCCAGCTTTTTGCGCAGGTTATATACGTGGGTATCAATCACCCGCTCCAGCGCGTCGCTGTCCGGCATACACTGCTCCAGCAAAAACGGGCGGCTCAGCGCGCGCACCGGTGCGCGCATCAGCGTGACCAGCAGCGTGAATTCGGTTGGCGTGGTATCAACGCAAAGCACGTTACCCGAGGCCTGCGTGACGGTAACCGTCATCGCGCCGCTGTTCACCTCCAGCCCCTGCCAGCGCAGGATCTCTTCCTGCGGCGTTTTTACCGCGCTGCGCCGCAGCACTGCCTGCACGCGTGCCACTACTTCGCCGGGATGATAAGGCTTGACCACATAATCATCCGCGCCGTAGCGCAGGGCACCGATGCGATCGGGCGTATCGCCCATGGCCGTGACCATAATCACCGGCACCTCGCTGCTGCGCCGGAGTTTTGCCAGCACCTCGGTGCCGTTCAGGCCGGGCAGCATCACATCAAGCAAAATCAGATCGGGCTGCCAGCGCAGGGCCAGCTCAAGTCCGCTCAGGCCATCCGCGGCAACACGCACCGCATAATTTTCCCGTAGCAGATACGCCTCCAGCACCTCAGCCGCGTCAGCGTCGTCCTCAATAATCAGGATATTTTTGGTCTGCATAACTCACCTTGACAGTTTCTTCATAAATCCCTGGCTGTTTGTTGACACAGCCCCGGGATACTTCGGCTTCGCGCTGCGGCTGCCCGGGCAAGGGGCGGTAAACGGACCGATAAAGAGGTGACACGATGATAACCAGAAAAACGCTGATGTACATGACCCATCTGCTACTCATGATTTCCGCTGCCGCCAGGGCGGATGGTGACGCACAGACCAGCCTGACGCTCGGCGCGGGGGCGCAATTCGCGCCACGCTACAGCGGATCGAATAAAACACGGGTGCAGCCGGTACCGATTTTCCAGGCCAGAGATGGCGCATTTTTTGCTGATGCCCAGAAAGGCATCGGGTACGACCTGCAGAGCGACAGCGGGTTTTATCTGGAACACACGCTGGGTTACGGCCTCGGCCGAAGCGATAAAGATTCAACGTGGCGGGACGGCGCCAGCCGGCTGCAAGGCATGGGAAACATCAGTGCGACGGTGAACACTGCACTGGCGCTGGGCTGGCAGCTCACGCCGTGGCTGAGCGCAGAGGGCAAAGCGGTGCTGCCGCTCAGCGATGATCAGGGCGTGAACTATCAGGCATCCGTTACGCTGGTGCCTCTTCAGCGCGACAGCGATACCGTTGCACTGCAGACGGCGGCGCTGTTTGGCGATGCGCGTTATATGAATACCTGGTATGGCGTGAGCGATGTCCAGAGCAGGCGCAGCCGGTTTTCACGCTACGATGCCGGCGGCGGCTTCTATGGTGTTGCGACTACGCTCACCTGGAGCCACCAGTTTGATGCTCACTGGGGCACGCTGGTCAGCGCCGGTTACAGCTGGCTGGGCGACCGCGCCGCGGACAGCCCGATCGTGTCCCGGCGCGATCAGGTCACCGGCACGGTCGGCTTTAGCTATACCTTCTGAGAAACGTTTTCTGTGGCTGCACAACGCCCGGCAGGCGCGCTGTGCAGCACGACAGTCACTACGCGGACATACCGCCATCAATCACCAGTTCGCTGCCGGTAACATAGACACTTTCGTCCGATGCGAGGAACAGGGCAGCCGCCGCAACTTCGTCGGGATGGCCGAGGCGTTTGGCCGGTATCTGCGCGCTGAATGTCTGTCGTACCTCGTCGCTGGCCTGGTCAAACATCGGCGTGTCCGTCGGGCCAGGACTCAGCGTGTTGACGCGAATGCCGCGCGGTGCCAGTTCGCTGCTCCAGGTGCGGGCATAGGCGCGCACCGCGGCTTTGCTGGCCGAGTAAGCGCCATAGCCGGGATTGGCCATGCTGCCCGCAATCGATCCCACCAGCACGATGGCACCGCCTTCCGTCATGTGCTTCACCGCATGCTGTACGGTGAATACCATGGCACGCACGTTGAGGCCGAACGTGCGGTCAAAGTGCTCTGCGCTGGTCTCTTCGAGGCTGGCGGGTTCAGCCACGCCAGAGGAGTTCACCAGAATATCGAGACGTCCGGCGCGGGCCTGCACGGTGTCAAACAGACGGGCAACATCGTCTGCGCTGGTGAGGTCGCCTGCTATCGCCTCAATGCGGCCGCCAGTCAGCGTGACGGCTTCGGCCAGCAGCGCTTCGCGTCGCCCGGTGATGAAAACGTGGGCACCTTCCTGCACAAAACGGCGCGCGATGGCGAGGCCGATACCACTGCCGCCGCCGGTCACCAGCGCGACTTTTCCTTCGAGTTTCATTATGGCTGCTCCAGAATGAGAGGGGTGGACGGCTGATGATACATTTCGTATATTTAGTGTCAATTACGCACCTTATCTACATTAGATATACATAAGGAAACCCCATGCCGACTGATATCGCGGCGCTGCTGGCAGAGATCAACAGCACCCGTCCAATCCTGGAACAGGTCGCCAATAAGTGGTCGGTATTAATTCTGACCGTGCTGTGCACTGAACCCGCGCGCTTTAACGCGATTAAGCGCCGTCTTGATCCGATTACCCACAAGGCACTGACGGAGGCGTTGCGCCGGCTGGAGCGTAACGGCCTGATCAGCCGCCGCGTGATCGCCTCGTCCCCGGTGGCGGTGGAATATGCCATTACGCCGCTGGGCCAGACGTTGCAGGATCCGTTTGTTGCGCTGGTGAAGTGGGCCAGAGAGCAGGGCGACGCGATTGAAAAGGCACAGGTTGTCTATGATCAACGTCGTGCCAGCGAAGAATAAAGCGTGGCGGCCGCCGGCTATTCAGGCGGTCTGTTAATCGCATGCTCAACATGGTTTGCCGTTCTTCTCCTCGCCGCTAAATTAGTCCACATAAAAATGAACTTATTAAATTCGACTCGCCGGAATTTAATTACGTCATTTCAGTAAATTTCACGCTGCGTTATTATTTGCTTGCGGGAAAAAACGGTTAAAAATTTTGAATGGGTAAAACAAATGATTTCAATAACACCTTAGCAGGTTTGCGCTACAGTATTAGCACTTGATTATTTGAGGATGTTTCCATGAAATTTTTGAAAAAAACGGCGCTGCTTTCTCTGGTGGCATTATATGTTCCCCTGTCACATGCCGCAGCGACGGAATATAACCTTGACCCGCAACATACTTCCGTGGTGATCGCATGGAATCACTTTGGTTTCTCTCATCCGACTGCTGATATTTCTGATGTTTCCGGTCAGCTGGCTTTTGATAAAGAAAACCCGGAAAAGTCACAGGTTAATGTGACCCTGCCGTTAAAAACGATTGACACGCATGTGCCAGCGCTGACCAAAGAGTTTTTGGGTAATGAGTATTTTGACGTTAAAAAATATCCTCAGGCCACCTTCCACAGCACCCATGTGGAAAGTAAAGGCGATAATAAATATGATGTGCAGGGTAATTTAACCATCAAAGGGATCACTAAGCCGGTTGTGCTGCATGCCACGCTGAACAAGCAGGATATGCATCCTATGGTTAAAAAGCAGGCGATCGGTTTTGATGCCACCGGCGTCATCAAACGCTCGGATTTTAAAATCGATAAATATGTTCCGGCCGTGGGCGACGAAGTGACGATTACGCTCTCTACCGAGGCGTACGCCAAATAAGGCATTGCGCGCTTAATCGCGCGCTTTTTCTCTGCATCAACCTGCTGCGCTATGCGCGTGGTCAGCGCGAGCTGGCGCAACAGGTTGTCTGTACTTCTTCCCCGGACGCAGCATCACTGCCTGTCAGCGCATTTCTCGTCAGCACCCTCTGACGCTTTGCCTCATCACCTGCCTGAAATTTCAGACCTTTAGCAATAAAGCCGAAAAAAACCACCAATTCATAACCTTGCGATGATCGCCAGCAGAGCACCCGATGACCTGAAGGGTTTTTCCCCTGCTAACAGCGGCCAGTGAACTATATTTTTACCCACTGAAGTGCGAAATCATGGGTTTAGCAGATAACCGGCACGATAACGGTTACTGATTTTGGTGACTTATCTGACAACCACGGTTGTTAGCTGAACAGAAGGGAATATCATGCCATTACTTCTAGGTGAGTTATCTGGTGCGCCGACATGGGTACCTGCTGTATTGCTCGTCACACTCTCGCTACTGCTGGGTTTTCTGGCCCGCTTTATTCTTCTCAGGTTTATTCGCTACTGGCAAAGCCGCGATCGCAAGCTGTTTAAATCGCTGGAAAAGCATCTGCGGGGATCGTTATTTTTATTCATTCCATTACTGCTGATCAATATGGGGATGAATTATGTGCATCTTGATCCTGGCTCACTGAGCTTTATCGCCACCACGCTTAATATCTTTATCATCTTATCGTTCTGTTCCATTTTGATTCGCCTGATTAACGTAGCGCAGGATATGTTATTTATTCGCTATGATATCAACCTGTCGAACAACCTGCGCGCGCGTAAAATTCGTACGCAATTAATCTATGTTAAAAAAGTGGCTATCGTCATCCTGGTACTGTTTTGCCTGAGTTTAATTCTGCTCAACTTCCCCGGTGTACGTAAATTCGGCACCACCATCCTCGCGGGTGCCGGTGTCGCCGGTATTATTATTGGTTTCGCTTTGCAAAAGTCGCTGGTGAATCTGTTTGCCGGCATTCAGATTGCTTTCACCCAACCGATAAAAATTGACGATGCGGTGGTGGTCGAAAAGGAGTGGGGCTGGATTGAGGAAATCAATCTGACCTATGTTGTGGTGCGCATCTGGGATTTACGCCGTCTGGTGCTGCCCATCACCTATTTTACCGAGAATGCATTTCAGAACTGGACGCGAAATAATGCGCAAATATTGGGGTCTGTGTTTCTCTATGTTGATTACTCGATGCCGCTGGCGCCGTTGCGTGAGCATTTTGAAAAAATCCTCAATGAGACGCGGCTCTGGGATCGCGAAACTCAGGTACTGCAGGTGACCGATACCACGGAAAAAACCATGACCATCCGTTTACTGATGACCGCGCAGAACTCACCGACGGCATGGGATTTACGCTGCTACGTCCGCGAGAAAATGATTGAATTCATTCAGCAGAATTACCCGCAGAGTTTGCCGCAGGTCAGAGCCACCCTGACCGACGCCGACAAAGCATAGTTCAGGCTGGCGATGGGGCATCGCTCGGTAATTGCTCAGGTTGCCATTGCTATCCGGCGTCATTATCAGGGCCCTTGTCGGGGCCCTGACAGGGCGTTTTCTCCGTCCGTTTTTACTGACTCTTTTCCTTATCCGCCTCCGCTGCCTTTGGCAGATCTTTACGCAGTTTTGCCACCTGATCCGCGCTTACCGCAGGTGCCTGATTGCCCCAGCCGTTACGAATGAATGTCACCAGATCCGCCACCTGCTGATCGTTGAGCCGCCAGGCAAAATCAGGCATAGCCAGCCCGGTGACCGCCTCCTTCGTGACAGCCATTTTGCCGCCGCGCAGTACAATGCTAATCACCGATGAAGGATCATCACTCAGGATTGCTGAGTTACCGGCAAGAGAAGGGAAGGTTTTGGCGTAGCCTTTGCCATCCAGGCGGTGGCAACCTGAGCAGTTATCCATGTACAGCCGTGAACCAGGTACGCTGATGTCTCCCCGGATAAGCGCGGCAGTGGTGGTATCGGCGGATGGCGCAGACGGCATATCAGGTGCGGAAGCCGGCAGTGACTTCAAATAGCTCGCCACCGCAGCAAGATCGGCCTGGCTGAGATATTGTGTGCTGTGCTCTACCACATCCGTCATAGAACCGAACGCGGCTGAGGTGTTGGTACGACCGGTTTTCAGAAATAACGCAATATCTTCATTTGACCAACTGCCGAGTCCCGACTTCGCGTTGCCGGTCAGATCCGGGGCATGCCAGCCCTCCAGTGTCCCGCCGGTCAGGTACGTTTTGCCCTGCTGATCTAACGATTTTTCCTGATAAGCAATGCCACGCGGGGTATGACAGGTGCCGCAGTGACCCAATCCCTGCACCAGATAAGCGCCACGATTCCACTCCGCACTTTTGGTGGTATCCGCTGCGTAAGCGTTATCGTCGTGGAAAGCCAGATTCCACAGGGCCAGTGGCCAGCGCATATTCAGTGGCCATGGAATATCGCTTTTTCTGTTTTCCGCGTGAACCGCCGTTACACCATGCATCATGTAAGCATACAAAGCATGCATATCTTCATCGTTAACTTTGGCATAAGCCGTATAAGGCATCGCTGGATACAAATGTCGCCCGTCTTTCGCTACTCCCTGACGTAATGCTTTAGCAAAGTCGTCATAGGTGTATTCGCCAATACCGGTGGCTTTATCCGGGGTGATATTAGTCGAATAAATTGCGCCAACCGGCGTCATCATTTTTAATCCGCCGGTAAAGCTCTCTTTTCCGGCAATCGAGTGACAGGCAACGCAATCTCCGGCAGTGGCAATATATTTACCCTTGCTGATGAGTTCCGGAGAGACATCTTCCGCTGCAGAGGATAAAGCACAGAATAGTGTTAGTAAGGACAGCCATTTCAAACAGGTCATTTTCATCTTCTTATCCTTATCCCCTTAAGCCTGAACCATTGGGCCTGGATTTTTCAGATAAATCGTTTTGATTGCGTTAGCTGAAAATAGCGTGGTTGCGCCGACGATTCCCGTGGGGTTGTATGCATGGTTTTGTGGGAAGCAACTGGCACCGGCCACGAACACGTTGGACACGTCCCAACACTGCAGATATTTATTCACCACGCTGGTCGCCGGGCTGTCACCCATTATGGCGCCACCGGTGGTATGGGTAGATTGATAAGGACGAACATCGTAATGCGTAGATAAGTTTTTGAAGCCCATGTCGTAAGAATCTGGCCCGATAGCCTTAATGATATTTTCCGTTTTGCCTGCCATGAACTGGGTCATTTTGAGTTCATTCTGCTGCCAGTCAAACGTCATTCTTAATAAAGGCAGCCCATAACCATCGGTATAGGTCGGGTCAAGATCAAGATAACATTGCTTATAAGGCATGACAGATGAACTGACGCCAATGCTCATATTATGCAGGTAGCTATCCCTGATTGCTTTTTTCCAGCCGCTGCCCCATTTAGGCGCATTTTTAGGCGTGACAGTTTGCTCTATAGGCCGGGCGCCGGTAACATGCGCAGAGACCGTACTGCCACCAATAAAGCCTGCAGCAGAGTGATCGAAGTTTTCACTGTTGTAATTATCAATATAGGCGCCTGACGCACCGGTGGCGGCAAAATGGTTAAAGTAGGTCTCTTTGTTGAAGAACAGTTTTGCGCCGCCTAACATTTGATAGGCATAATTCCTGCCAACCACGCCTTCGCCTGTCTCGGGATTATAAGGCTTACCGATTTTAGACAGCAAAAGCAGCCGGACATTATGCAACTGGAAGGCGCTGAGGATAACCATCGCTGCGGGTTGTTCGACTTCACTGCCATTTTCATCAATATAGGTTACGCCAGTCGCCAGTTTCCCCGTGTTGTCTTTATTGACGCGAAGCACATGTGATTTACAGCGCAATTCAAAGTTATCGTATTGCTTAAGGGCGGGAATAACACTGGTTTGTGGCGACGCTTTAGAATAGTTATAGCAACCGAATTTTTCACAAAAACCACAATAGTTACAGACGCCCAGCGCAACGCCGTACGGGTTGGTATATGCCTCAGTGCAGATGGCGGCGGGACCCGGGAAGGGATTGTAGCCCAGTTCTTTCGTGGTTTTTTCAAACAGCATGGCAGAATACTGGTAAAGCAACGGTTTGGTCGGGAAAGGATTCGCGCGTTGCGCTTCAAAGGGGTTACCACCTTCGATGATATTGCCATTCAGGTTCCCGGCCTGGCCTGAAGCACCACAAATTTTCTCAAACTTATCAAAATAGGGTTCTATTTCACTGTAGCTGAAAGGATAGTCCTGCAGCGTCATACCCTCAGGAATAAAACTGGCACCATATTTTTCAGTCACCACGGTTTTCAGTCGGAGATCCGCTTCCAGTGGCCGCCAAAGCAGACCATTCCAGTGTACGCCAGCGCCGCCCACGCCGTCGCCGGGTAAAAAAGAACCCATGCGGCGATAAGGTAAAGCGGTATCTTTAGTGGTATGCCGCACCGTCACGCTCTCTTTGGATATGTTCTGAAAAAGTTTTAGCCTGACACCATATGTCAGTTCATCAATGATACGGGGATAGGCAAAGTCAGGGTAAGTATCTCGTTGTTCTCCCCGTTCAAGCGCAACAATTTTTAATCCGGTTGAGGCTAATTCCATCGCCATCAACGAACCAGCCCAGCCAAAGCCAACAATAACTACATCTACAGGTTCTTTTTTAATCGTCATTTTTTTGCACCATACTTGCCAGAAATACTTACAGGGCCTAAAGGATAAGGTTTGTCGGGATTCTCCATAACCTGAATAAAGTCCGCGCGCGCGCCCGGGAAACCAATCAATTTCCAGGATGCCATGGTTTGATTACCGCCATGCACCGGATCGGCTAAATAACCTTCTTTAGTGTTCTGTAGTAACTGAGAGAAAAATAACTTGCCTGAAATAGTATCAAGCACGATTTTTCCCGACTCCAGATCGTGTAAAATCGCTTCCTGTTTTTCTTTGCTTAAATCTGCGAAGTTATTCTGGAAATTTTCACGGCAGTATTTGTTCAGGTTGATAATTCCCCGGCGGTAAATTTCCCGTGGCACCAGATTAGTCTGGTATCCCATCTCAGGAATCGACTCCTGAAATGGCGGGCTCATATACCACAGGTAACCATAGCCATAAGGCAATTCCATTTGCTTATCGATGTAAACGGGCACGCCTTCACTCACCGCACCGGGACCGAATTCGTCTTCAGGAATCAGCAGGTCCGTTGCGGATAAAATAAATCGCCATTCGTCATTATTAAAAAATACCGGAACGTAGTGATAGGTCTCACTTTTTTCTGTAGCCGGAGCTGCAGAAGCCATCGCGCTGACTGCTGTGGTGCCTGCAAGCGCGGTGAAGGGGATGACAGAGAGGGTTTTCTGCAGAAATGACCTTCTGGATGTTTTGATTGGTTGCTCTTTTGATTTCATTCAAATGATTCCTGAGTACAAAGACATGGCGCTTTGCACTACTTGCTTTTTGCCCACCCCCTTTCTTTCCCAGGGGAATAATAAATAACCTCAACTAATTGTTTTTCTGTATTCAATCCTCTGGCCATGCGGCAGCCCGATCTCTCAGGGATCGATGCATGCTGTAAGCAGTCTTACTGGATAGTCGTTGCGATTTTACATGGTGAAACAGTGTTGTACCATATGAAACAAGGTCATTTCGTCACCCTATTTGTAACGAAGATATACATGCGTGGTGGGCGAATTGTTATGAAATGGTCGTTTTCATTAACATCCGCTACCGGCAAAACGTCCAGCGGACACCAGGCAGCACGGCAGCGGCAGGGGCAGGGGACGGCAGTCTATTTCTGGCATAAAAAAATGCCCGCAGAGCGGGCATAACAAAAAACTACAGGAAAAATTCTCGTCGCAACGCTTGAGCTGTGTGTTGCGTCACTATAGTAGCAACGAAAATTCTCTCCTGCTGACAATGTTCGATGAGTTAATTTTGTTGCCGGGATTCACAGCGCACGCTTCCGTCGCCATTTCTCCCGTTCGCGGTGAGCTATCTCCGCTGTCCATGTTAACCCGTCCAGCGCGACTGGCGGATAATCCGGCAAAAATTCATCGGGCGAAATGCCGGTTGCTTATCAGCAATGACATCAGCTTTCACGTTGCCGAAAGTCGTCGCCGGTTTGTGTTGAATGCCTTCATAAAATGCCTGGATAATTTCTTCTTTAAACTGTGCCGGACGGGGATGCTGCTGCACCACGGCTTCACGTTGCTCATCGCTGAAGTGATCATAGTCAATACCCAGCACATCCATCTCAACGCCGGCCGTCACCAGGGCGATTTCCCCGGCCATAAATTGCGGAATGCCGGGCGTCGTGTGCAGGGCAATCGCCGTCCACACTTTATCAATATCCGCCTGGGCAACCCCGTAATGTTGCAGAAAATCGCGCGCCGCATTGGCGCCATCGACTTCAAAGCGCTTATCGCAACTGCAATGCTGTTGCGTCAGGCCCACATCATGGAACATGCAGCCAACGTAAAGCAGCTCGGCATCCACTTTGACCCCCAGTCGCTGACCTGCCAAAGCGCCCCAGTAAAAAACGCGGCTGGAGTGATGAAATAACAGATCCGATTCGATGTCACGTACCAGCGCGGTAGCATCGCGCGCCATTTTGCTGTCCGGAATACGAATGCCGTTAAGAGTAAAACTCATGGTGATGTCTCCGCTTAGTAAAGTTGCGTTCAGCATAAAGCCGCGCGACAATGTCATGAATCTCTGTTTAACGATGATTTCAGACATTGCGATTTAAGCGGACAGCCAGACAATGACTCACCATCACATTACCCTTTTGGCCGTTCCCGGCGCCCAGTTGCTGGATATTTCCGGGCCGCTGGATGTGTTTGCCGAGGCAAATCGGCTGCTGCATCGTCAGGTGTATCAGCTCAGCGTGATGTCGCTGCAGCACACCAGCATCCGCTGCTCGTCTGGTGTCCGGCTGGAAGCCGACGTTGCGCTAACTGCGGCGACACAGCATCGCGCCGATACCTTTCTGGTCGCCGGAGCACCTGACGCCAGCCAGATGCAGCTTTCCGCCAGTGAGCGCCAGCAGATTATCGCGCTCTGTCAGCGCAGCCAGCGTTACGGCTCGGTGTGTACCGGGGCGCTGCTGCTGGCGCAAACGGGTTTGCTGAACGGCAGGAAAGTCACTACTCACTGGGCGTGTGCGGAACGGCTGGCATTACTGCTACCCGATGCGCAGGTCGAAGCCGATGCGCTATATGTGGCGGATGGTGCATTACGCACGGCGGCGGGCGTGACGTCCGGATTGGATCTGGCGCTGCGGCTGGTGGAAGAGGATCTCGGGCGCGAGCTGGCGCAGGAGGTGGCCGCCAGCCTGGTGATGTTCTTCCAGCGCCCGGTGACACAGGGACATTTTGTGCGTAAACAGCAGTTGTCCCTGGCCGGACGCAGCGCCTTTCAGGAGATGCAGCGCTGGGCAATCGCGCATCTGGCACAGATTCGCGGGCTGGAAGACCTGGCGGCGCACATGCACCTCAGTACGCGGCATTTAGCGCGTCTGTTTCAGCAGGAAATGCAGATCCAGCCTGGCGCATGGCTGGAGCAGGCGCGCATCAGCCACGCGCGGGCTTTGCTGGATGCCGGTGAGCTGCCGCTAAAAGCGATCCCGGCGGCCTGCGGTTATCACAGTGCCGATGTGATGCGCCGCGCGTTTGTCAAAGTAACCGGCATGACGCCGTCGCTGTATCGCAAAATGTTCCCGCCGCCGCGCTGAGTCTGCACCACTGTCTGTATTCTCGTCCGGCTGCGCCATCCAGCCGCTTATTCCAGCGTGTTGCTTTCCAGCTTATGCGTTGCAGTCCCGCGCGTTGACCACCAGCAGAGCAGCGAACCGAGGCAAACCATCGCCGTGCCTTGCCAGAAGGAGAAGGTCAGGCTGGAGTTAAGGATAAAAGCGGCTATCAGCGACGAAATGATAGGGATAAAGTAGGAAGCTGCGGCTAACAGCGTGACATTGCCGTGCAAAATGCCGACGTTCCACGCCGCATAGCCAAGCCCCATCGCCATCGCTGCCAGCGCCAGGCTGATGCACGCCTGTAGCGAAAACACCACGGGCGGCTGCGGTGATAGCAGCGATTTCAGCCACAGCGTCAGCGCAGTTAAGATGAAAAACAGCGTGATGCCGTTACTGCCTTTAGCGCTACTTTTTGTCACCACGCAATAAACCGCCCAAATCATCGCACCGCCAAATGCCAGACCATAACTGAGCGGATTATCCATCACGTTGTCGATCATTTCGCCCAGTGAAAACCCCCGATCTCCGCTCAGTACCCGACAAATACCGGCGACGGCCAGCAGGAGGCCGGGAATAATCAACGGGCTGGTCTTTTGCCGGTTAACCATCACCGTTAAAACGATGGTCATCGCCGGCCACAGGTAATTAACCATGCCGACTTCAATCGCCTGATGGCCGCTATGAGTAAAACCCAGCGACAGCGACAGGCAGAGCTCATAGCAGACAAACAGCAGGCTGCCGATCAGCAAATAGCGGCGGGGAAACTGGCGCAGGTCAGGAAAACCCACGGTGAGCAGCAACAGCAGGGCGCTGGCGCTGTAAATCAGCGCGGCACCGGTTACCGGACCAAAACTTTCACTGACGCTTTTTATTAATCCTACAATCGTGCTCCACAGCAGAATGGCCAGCAGACCAGTCAGGGTAGCTTTACTCTGCGGCATTACCCGTTACCTCAATGTGTGAAAAATCGCGGCGTGCTCGCCAGTGTGGCGGCTGGCGGGGACGCAGACAAGATGAATCTGCAGGTTGCCGATGTGACTGGCCGGAAAGCGCACTCGTCTGCAGACAAAAAGTTGAAATAATATTCTGATTAAAATCAGTGTAATAGAGCAGTGATGTAAATCTTCGCTAAAAAATAACTTGCTATTAAATAGTGCACTATATAAATTCAGTCTCAGTTCAGAACACGACCATCAAGTCATTATCATTTAAATAGCGTGCAATATAATCGCAAAAAATATTAAAGGAGTAACACCATGAAATTACAACACTCTCTGCTTGCCATGGCGATGGCTACTGCATCTGTTAATAGCTTTGCTGACGCACCACAACCTGAACGTCACGTGCAGCAGTTTTTACAGGCGCTGAACAGCAGCGGCGGCAAACCGATTGAGCAACTGTCACCGCAGGCGGCGCGCCAGGTCCTGATTGATGCGCAGAAGGGCGTAACGCTGCCGCCGGCCGACGTCACTGAAAAAACCATTCAGGTAAACGGCCAGCCCATTAAGCTGAATATCGTAAAACCGCAGGGCGCACAGGG
>NZ_SDFT01000128.1:0-3796 GCF_004916815.1 Pantoea sp. R102 | reverse complement strand
GCGGCTGGAAGATTTTGCCGAAGGTGCACTCAATCCGGCGGTGATGCCGCTGGCGGCCAAAGTGCGTCGCACGCTAGATGCGTCCGCGCCGCCCGATGCGCTCAACCCGGCGCGGCGTTTTCATCTCGTCACGCTGACGCTGAAAGAGGGTCGTCAGCTGCAGCAGCGCCGCACGCGGCAGCAGTCGCTGGCGGATGGCGTAGATGTGGCGGCCAAACTGCGTCAGGCGCTGCGCCATGAAGTGCCGGCGCGCCAGCAGCAGTTACTGGCTATCAGCGAGCTGCAAAGCACGGCGGATTTGGCTACATTAAGCCAACTGTTGCGCGCCTGAATCCTGCCGGCGCGCGTTCTTCGCTTAAGGCTGGCGTATCATGTCTAAAACTCAGCGGCTTCCCGAACTGCTGCAATTGCTGCGCTGTCATCGCTATCCGCTGACCGCGCAGCGTATCGCTGAGCAGCTGCATATCAGCGTGCGCACCGTCTATCGTGACATTCTTAGTTTGCAGCAGCAGGGCGTAGAGATTGAGGGCAGCGCGGGCGTTGGTTATTTACTGAAATCCGACGGCCATTTGCCGCCGCTGATGTTTTCCCGTCAGGAGATTGATGCGCTGGTGCTTGGGCTCAACTGGGTCACCCGACACACCGACGATGAGCTTAAGTCCGCCGCGCGCCATGCGCTGGCTAAAGTCCAGGCTGTGATTCCGCCGCATCTCACGCAGAGTATCGATCACCAGTCGCTGCTGATCGCCTCCCAGGGCGAAGCGTTGTTCGAAACCCATCTGCCGCAGATTCGCCAGGCGATCCATCAGCGCAGCAAGATCAGCCTGCGCTACAAAGATCTGCAGGATAACCTCTCCACCCGCACCATCTGGCCGGTGGTGATTGGCTACTTTGATCGCGTGCGCCTGCTGTGCGGCTGGTGCGAACTGCGCCAGGAGTTCCGCAATTTCCGCGTCGACCGCATTGAAGCGATCAGCGTCACCAGCGAACTCTATCCCGGCACGCGTCATCAGTTGCTGAAGCGCTGGCGGGATTATCACCATTTGCGTCACCCGGTGGACAGCGCGACACGCTAGCGACATAAGGTTGCCATAAGCGACAAAATGTCGCATACTTAGCCGCGTGCAGCAGTAATCGCAACTCAACATTACAACAGTCAGTCCATCACCGCTTTCATCCGCGAGGTAATATTCATGGCCACAAGTATTCGTTTAGACGATGACTTCGTGAGCGACGTAAAAATTCACGCTGAAGCCGCCAGCCGCAGCATTCCAAAGCAGATTGAGCATTGGGCGAAGATCGGCCGGATTGCTGAGGATAATCCGGACTTACCGTATAGCTTCATCGCTGAAGTATTGATCGCCCAGGCTGAAGTCGATAATCAGAAGGTTTCGCCGTATGTCCGCCGAACACCCCGATCCAAAACCACAAAATAGCATCGAGGTTTATCAAACACGCCGCTTTGAAAAAACGCTCGATAAATTGCCCGATACACAGCGTGCCATCGTCGAGGATGAGATCGACAGGATTGTTGATGCGCCTGAAATCGGTGAGCTCAAGAGAGGTGACTTAAACTTTTTACGCGTGCACAAATTTCAGCTGAATAACCGCCTGACGCTGTTGGGTTATAGCTGGGTGGAAAATAAACTGGAACTGTATCTGCTGGATATCGGACCCCATGAGAATTTCTATCAGGAACAGAAAAAGCACCGTAAAGCCGATCTGAAAATTATCAGTTAACCCATCGACTCCTGACAAAATCTGTCACAGCCTCCCCCTACTATGCAGCGGTAAACACACAAGGAGATCACCATGCTTACCGCTAACATGACCATTATTTATGTGCCCAACGTCGTGAAAAGTGCTGACTTTTATGCCGCGCTGTTCGACATCAAACCCGCAGAACTCAGCCCGACCTTTGCCATGTTTGTGTTTGAGAGCGGCTTTAAACTGGGTATCTGGTCGCAGTATATCGTTGAACCCGCACTCTCCCTGCCTGCCAGTGAAGCGCGTAGCGAAATTGTGTTTAAAACCGCGCGCAAAGACGATGTCGATTTTCTTTATCACGAATGGGGCGTGCTGCGTGAAATCACCATTATTCAGTCGCCGGTGCGCATGGACTTTGGCTACACCTTTACCGCGCTGGACCCGGACGGGCACCGCCTGCGTGTCTGCTATTTACAGCTGGATGAGTAAGTGAAGAGACCTGGCGCTGACGGTTGCAGGTTGTTAAATGTGCTGAGCAATCATTAACTATATTTATATTCTTAATTGCCGGTTAATGACATTAACGCTGCTGTTCAGTTAAGCAACGTGCAGGTAATTCATCCTGGTGGATAGCGGTGCGATTTATCGCGCAATAAGTTGCACCGCTACACAGTGCGCGAGAAGCTTGTATTACCTCAGGCTAATTACCATATATTTCAGTTTATTAAAGTAATTCTTGTCATCGTTGACTTTACCCGTCATTACCGCTCCCATCCCACATCGCGCTTTTTTTAAAATGCCTTCCGTGTATGCCATAAATAAAATCTACTGAATACAGCCACCTGAACACGCTACGTCATTTCCAGGACAAGTCTTGTTACTGTTAAATATTAATTACGTTTTTATGGGCCTCTGCACAGGCTGCAGTGTACCTGTAGCCCGACCATGGATAAGGCCAGGCGATTAAACGCCGTACTACACCGGGATGTGATGATGAACAGTAATCTGCTTAACCTGCGCCAGCAGCGCGCGACGCGCACGCTATTTTTTATCGCCGGACTGGGCATGGCCGCCTGGGCGCCGCTTATTCCCTTCGCCAAAGCGCAGCTGGCGATCAATGACGGCATGCTGGGGCTGCTGCTGTTCTGTATCGCTGCAGGCTCCATGTCAGTTATGCCCTTTACCGGCGCGCTGATTGCCCGCTTTGGCTGTCGCACACTGCTGCTGCTGTGCGGTGCCGGACTGGCCCTGGATCTGCCGCTGCTGATGCTGCTGTCCTCACCACTGCCGATGGCGGGCGCGCTGTTGCTCTTCGGCGCGATCAACGGACTGATGGATGTCAGCATGAATTATCAGGCGGTGATCGTGGAGCGCGAGGCCGGGGTCAGCAAGATGTCGGGCTTTCACGGCTTTTACAGTCTTGGCAGCATTGCTGGCGCCGGCGCGGTGAGTCTGCTGCTGTGGCTGCAGGTTGCGCCTCTGCTGGCGCTGCTGCCGCTGTGTGTGTTGATTTTATTGCTGCTGCTGATGAGCCATACCGCCCTGTTGCCCCGTCGCCGCACGGATGCAAAACCAACGCGCGGTACGCTGCGCGCCCTGACGCACCGTAACGTGGTGCTGATTGCCCTGCTGTGTTTCCTGCTGTTCCTCACCGAAGGCGCCATGCTCGACTGGTCAGCGGTGTTTGTGAACAGTGAGCGCGCCATGTCGATGCAGCTGGCCGGTTTCAGCTTCACGCTGTACGCCACGGCTGTCGCCACGCTGCGCCTGTTTGGCGATCGGCTGATTAATCACTATGGCAGTCGCCGCGTGCTCACCTGGGGCGGTCTCGTCGCCAGCGGAGGGCTGGCATTAGCGATTTTCTCCGTCTGGCTGTGGAGTGCCCTGCTCGGCTTTGTGCTGGTGGGTATCGGTCTGGCCAATATCGTGCCGATTTTATTCAACGCGGCGGGTAACCAGCGCACTGTCGCCGCGCATTACGCCATACCGGCCGTCACGCTGTGCGGTTACTCCGGGCTACTGCTGGGCCCGGCGCTGATTGGCTTTAGCGCCCAGCTTACGTCCCTGACCACCACGCTCAGCGCCGGCA
>NZ_SDFT01000127.1:0-26185 GCF_004916815.1 Pantoea sp. R102 | reverse complement strand
TGCTGCCAGGCGCGGCTGTGGTCCGGACGCTGATCCAGCAGCCGGTTCAGGGCTTCCGTCACCAGTAAATCACGGCGCGGTGCCCAGCTGCTCAGGTGCCATGTGGAGCCGCGCGCCTCGTCAGCATCATCAAAGCCCACCACGGCGATATGCGCGCCCTGACCGAAGTCGCGCACGGCCTGCAGTGCGCCAAAGGCCAGCTCGTCGTATTCACACATCAATGCATTGATGCGTTCTGCCGCACGGGTTTTCTTCAGATAAGCCATCATCGCCTGATAAGCCTGCTCTCGGTCAAGGGCGCCGGCGTGCAGTGCTGCGTGCAGCGTCTTGTCCTCCGCCTGCAGGCTGGCAATAAACCCCTGCACCTGGCGCGGCGGCGTGTCACTTGCTTGCACCTGCATAGCGCCCAGACGCTGATGGCCCTGCGATAGCAGCAGTGCGCCAAGCTGCTGCCCGGCGTGATACGCATCGGCAACCACCACATCTGCGCCCGCGCTGTCGTTCGGGCACAGATGCACCGCGCGCAGCGATGGCAGCAGGTGCGCGGCGATCTCCTGCGCATCCCGACACGGCGAGCTCAGGAACAGCAGCCCACCCAGCGGCAGCGACGCCGCGTTCCGCAGCGCGGCCTGAAAATCCTCGCGCGTGGCGGCGCACAGCAGCACCGGCAGCAGATCACGCGCACTGAGCTGACGCGTGACTTCTTTGAGCATGTGCATACTGTGCGGATGACTGACATCATCGCTGACGATGCCGATGAGCGGCGAATGGACGGACATAACTGACCTCTCCTGCTACGTAGGGTACGGGAATAATTTTGACGTATTAGTATGAAATTCCACGTTACCCGAATAATCAGATATAGCCAATCGGTGGATGCGAAGGATTGCTGCGCTCCCCCCTCACCCGATGCGTGTTGACGGCGGCAAAATGCGCAGCCGCTGCACCGGACGCCCGGTGAGCTTCGTTTTACGTTACACTGACGCCACGAACGTTTAGCTACCGGAAAATTTATGCGCATCACCCTCGATCAGGCCGATCAGCCTTTTATTCACCGCTTACTGGGCGAAGAGATCGCCAGTATCGATTCCACGTCTGACGAACAACTGCGCCTGCAACAGGCGTTGCAGGATGCGCGATTACAGAGAAATCATGAAGCAGAGCTCGACTGGAAACGCAACGCGCTCTATCTGCTGCTGTTTGTGTTCCTGTATGGCGCACTGGGCTGCTCGCTGACGCTGGATTTGAGCGCGGTCGCACAAGCGTCGAGCCATAAAAGCATTGCCTATGCGCTGGAAGCGGTACCGGTCCTGATCGCCTTTTCTGGTCTGTTCCTGTCGCTGCTGTTTCTGTTCGCCGCGCGCGGCAGCGCACGCCGCCTGCACAACTGGGATCACACTATCGTGCTGCTGGAAAAATACAGCGGCTGCAACCTGAGTCTGCAGATTAATGAAATGGGGGCGCGCACCACGCATTACTCGCAGTCGGCGATTACCGTGGCGCTGGCGATGTTTATCTGCCTCACCTGGGTGGTGATGTATAACTACTTCACCTTTACCACCAGCGGCGTGATTGGCAGTGTCATCTCGCTGTTTATTACCACTATGACCTACGTGATTCTGGATATTCAGCTGCTGAAATCCGGCAAATCGATCGCTATCGATGAGCCGCTGATTCCGCCAGAAGATGAGGTTGAGAAACGCCGTTAATCGACAGACCGGCGCGGCGTAAGGTTTTGCGCCGCGCCGGTTTCGCTATCCTTATCTATACTTCAGACAGGATTTTGAGAGATATAAAGGAGTTGCGATGAAAATCTGGCCGTTAGTCGCCATTACAGCGCTGTCTGTTACCCTGGTCGCCTGTAAATCCCCGACGCCACCTAAAGGGGTGCAGCCCATCACCCACTTCAATGCCGATCGCTATCTCGGCACCTGGTATGAAATTGCCCGACTCGATCACCGTTTCGAACGCGGTAAAGATCATGTGACCGCCACCTACGGCAAACGCAGCGACGGTGGTATCAGCGTGCTGAATCGCGGTTACGATCCGGAGAAAAAAGCGTGGAGCGAGAGCGAAGGCAAAGCTTACTTCACCGGCAAACCTGACGTCGCCGCGCTGAAGGTCTCGTTCTTCGGGCCTTTTTATGGCGGTTATAACGTGATTGCGCTGGATGAAGATTATCAGTATGCACTGGTCGCCGGGCCGAACCGGGGATATCTGTGGATTCTGTCGCGTCAGCCCACCATTCCGGCTGAAGTCAAACAACGTTATCTCGCCTATGCCCAGCGACTGGGCTTCGCAACCGATCAACTGATTTGGGTGAACCAGTCACGATAAGAGGTGCAGCGCCAGTGACTCCCGCGCGGGCGTCAGTGATTACCCTCGCAATAAGCAGAGTGAGGTCAGCAGCAGGCACTGCGTAAATTGACGGCCTTAGTTTCTTATTGAAAAACGGGTGTTGATGATCTGTTAAGTCAGCAGAGATAAAACGGATGGTAGTGTATCTCTTCGTGAGTATTACCCGCCGCGGCAGCCTGAGCTGCCCGTTACGAATCGAGAGGCTAACAATGAGTAAGTATTTTCTGGCCTGCTTTTTGGCACTGTTTGCATGCTCTGTCAGCGCTGGACAGGGAGGAGCCGGAGGTCAGGGAGGAAATGGCGGCTATGCGGGAGAATCCGGCGCTGACGGTGGAAACGGTTCAGATGGAGGTAATACTGATGGCTCTGCCGGCAGGCCGGGATGTCCCGGCGGCACCGATCCTGATGCGGACGGAAAATTTTATCTCCCTGGTACCACTCAGGAGTGCAATCCAGGCAAGCATGATTCGATGAAGATTCATCAGCCGACGGTAACCGGCGCTTAATTCGCTAGCGTGTTGCCGGGTAAATGCATGTTTGGGCCAGCGTGTCAGTTACTTCCCCGTCATGTACGGTTTAAGTCACTCTCTAAGCGTCAGCAGCAGGCTGGCGCCGCCAAAGGCCAGTAGCAAACCTATTCTCTAATGCGCCGCCGCCGGTAAGTATGCTCAACCTACGCATTCCAATACATGGCACACAATGTACTGGCTGCATACTGCCTGTCATTGTCAAATGCCTCTGGACAGCTGGAAGTGCTGTGAACGTCCGCTTTGTGCCAGTGACGGATGTTCATACAATTATTGCTTCTGTAACAGCAGCCAAATCAGCAAAACAAGGTTTGTCTAAAGCACTATTACTACCAGAACCATGCACAGCAGCATCACGTAGATTCGCGCGTGCCAGACATCGGGGACGGCGGGGATAGCCCGGCGGCTGAAAGCAATACCCGCCCAGCCGGTCACCAGGAGCAAGCCCAATATTTTCAGGCTGATAAATCCCAAAAATCCGCCTGCCTGAATTTTATGCCAGCCGCTTATCGCATATGTCATCGCACCGCACAGCGCTACCGGCAGGGAAAGCGGGTTGGCCGCACTAATACACGCGCGCATTGCATGGCCGTGTCGTCGTAACAGTGGCACCGTCATTACGCTGCCGCCAACGCCCAGCAGTGCAGCAATCATGCCGATTAGCATACCGCCACCGGCAACCGTCAAAAGTGATAAACGACGCGGCGCGCTGCCGCTGAAGAAGCCTTTGCGTAACAGACAATCCCCAATCGTCGACAGCATATAAAGGATAAAAAGCGCGCGAATCAGCGCCTCGCTCATCATTCCCGCTAACCACGAACCGACTACCGCGCCTGTGGCGATAAACCACAGCAGCGGAAACAAGACGGTTGAAGAAAGCCTGCCCGCTTGCCAGTTTTGGTAACTAACCCAGCCTGCGTTGAAAATCATCACCGCTGTCGAGGTGGCCACGGCAATATGCATCGCATTTCCTGCCAGCAGCGGCTGCCGCATCAGCAACTGATAAATAAATGGCACGACAACAAAGCCGCCGCCGAAGCCAAAAAGGACCGTGGTTATGCCGGTAGTAAAGCCGGCAAGTACTATTATCAGCAATTCGTTCAAGGAGGTGTCCCGTTTACAAGTGAGGCAGCAGCATATCGCGCCAGCGGCCCGCTTCCCATTTGCGCAGCGCTCAATTACCCTTGCAAACTGGTCAGATGGGGACGGATATGCGAAACGAGAAAATTGACGGCTTCGATCGGCTGAATCGCGATGTTGTAGCGCTCGGCAACGACTATGCGCAGGGATTTTTCCTGCCGCAACATCAGCACCGCCGTGCGCAGCTTCTGTATGGCGCAACCGGCCTGATGCACGTTTCAACCCGTGACGGGGAATGGGTGGTGCCGCCCCAGCATGCGGTATGGATCCCCCCCGAAATCCTGCATGCCGTCAAGTTTACAGGCGTAACGACGCGTAGCCTGTATATCGAACCCGCATGCGCGTCCAGATTGCGTAACATCAGCCGCTGCGAAGTGATTGCCGTATCGCCGCTGTTGCGGCAGCTACTACTGGAGGCGGTGGATTTGCCGCCGTGCTATGACAGCGTACGCGATCGGGCGCTGATAGATTTAATGCTGCTTGAAGTGGCGGCAATGCCAGTGTGCGCGCTCGAGATCCCTTTGCCGCAGCAGCCCGCGCTGTTGAGGCTATGTCAGGCTTTTTTACTTGCGCCAGCCATTCACGATCCGGCAGAGCGCTGGGCCAGCGCGCTGTTTATGAGCGGCAGCACATTTCGTCGCCATTTTCAGCAGCAAACCGGCATGTCGTTTTCAGCCTGGCGTCAGCGAGCCTGTGTGGTCAGCGCGCTGGCAATGCTGCTAACGGGAACACCGGTAAACGAAGTCGCGTTGTCGCTCGGCTATGACAATGGTTCATCCTTCGCGACGATGTTCCGTCGGATTACCGGCCAGCCACCTTCATTTTATCACCCGACTTAACAGGGGGGCTTTGTCCACTGCTACCAGCTCAGGTCTGATAGCTTTCCTGCGCCATTGACTGAACAGACGCATGGCAGTTGCTATTTTGAAGGTAGAATAAGCTTTGTAAAGCCAAGGTAAAGACGTAATGTTGGAACAATAACGTTCGCGTTGTGCTAAAAGCGGGCATCATTCTATGTTTGTTCAAGTACCCGCACTCTTAAAGCGGCTTCGCTTTCAAAGCATCAGCAATAAAATCAACGAAAGTGCGAACCTTAAATGGAATGCGCATCGCACTCGGGTACACTGCCTGAATGGTAAGCTCTGATGTCCGGTAATCTGGCAGCAGCTCAATCAGTTGGCCCTGCCTTATGTGCTCTCGAAAAACAAAACAGGGGCCATATACAATCCCTGTACCGCCCAAGGCCGCTTCCATTAACAAATGGATATTGTTTGATGTGAGCCGGCAACGGCTTTCAATAGTGTGTGGCCTGTTATCTGTGTCATAGATTGTCCAGTCTCCGGCAGAAATTGCCTGGCTGAAAGCCATGCGCGGCATACGCGAGAGATCATCTGGCGTTTCAGGCATGCCGTATTTTTTCAGAAAGTCTGTTGATGCGCATAAAACCATTTTACAGGGTGCCAGACGTCGGGTGACAAGCGTCGGATCGTCCAGATGTCCTATGCGTATGGCTACATCTATCCGTTCCTCAAGCAAATCAATATACTTATCCTCAAGGACAACACCTGCACTGACTTCCGGAAATTGCTCAAGGTAGCGTGACACAATCTTCCCCAGATGCATTTCGCCGAAGGCAAGAGGGGCGGCGATGCGTAACAATCCCCGGGGAGTGGCCTGAATGTCACTGGCTTCCCTGTCTGCGTCATCCAGAGCCTCGATAATCACTTTGCAGCGGTCATAATATCGCTGACCAACATCCGTAAGGCTCAGTCGGCGTGTAGAGCGCTGAATAAGCCGCACGTGTAAATCGGATTCTAAAGCACTGACATGTTTTCCTGCCATGGCTGATGAAAGTTTAAAACGTCTTGCGGCCGCAGCAAAACTGCCTTCCTCAACTGCCGCAATAAAAATTCGCATACTGGTAAACTTGTCCATTACGCACACCATTCGATAATATGGTTATCGACTGTAAACACTATTCAGCCAATTATCATTTATAAGAACTGTAATTAACATTGTTTTAAACCATGAGGAGAATGAAATAATGAAAATTACAGTGAACAATACAGGTATTAATGTACAGCAACATGGTCGCGGTGAGCTTGCACTGGTGTTCCTGCATTACTATGGCGGATCATCCCGAACGTGGCAGAGCGTGATATCACAGTTACCTGATCACTATCGCACGGTAGCTATCGATCACCGTGGCTGGGGATTATCAGATGCGCCGAAGTCCGGATACCGGATTGCGGACCTTGCAAGTGATGCTGAAGGCGTCATTGCCGCGCTCAAGCTAAAGCGATATATCCTGATTGGCCACTCAATGGGAGGAAAAGTTGCCCAATTGATGGCATCCCGTCGGCTTCAAGGCCTTGAAGGGCTAATGCTGATTGCACCCTCTCCTCCTTCGCCCATGATGCTTTCTAAAGAAGATCGCGACAGGCTTACCAGTGCATATAGCAGCCGTGAATCAGTCGAGTTTGTTATCGACAATGTTCTGACGTCGAGGCCGCTTAGCCCGGCGCTCCGTGAGCAGGTCATTGAAGACAGTCTGAGCGCCGGAACTGAAGCGAAGGCTGCCTGGCCCGACATCGCCATGCGCGAAGACATTACAAGTGCAGTTGCCTCCATTAATGTTCCCGTAAGAGTCATATCAGGAGAGCTGGACCGGGTCGATACCCCGGAAACGTTGCAAAGAGAGCTGCTGCCTCGCATTCCTCACGCAGCAATGATGATTGTTCATGGCACAGGACATCTTTCGCCGCTGGAATCACCTCAAGAAATTGCAGGATACATTTCCAATTTCGCAGCTTCGGTTGAGAGGAGCGATACTGTCCATCGATCGCCAGCTGAAACCATTGCTGCATTTGATGAAGCATTTAATGCCGGAAATATTGACGCATTGATGTCTGTTTTCAGTAACCGTGCCTCGATGAGAATGCCCAGCAATGTTGTCATCGAAACTGATCCTTATGCATTGCGTATGGCTTTTACCACGTTGATAGCATCAAGGCCAATTATCAGAAACCAGATCCATACTCTTATCCCTTCAGGTGACCTTATTCTTGCCATCATTAAATGGTCGCTGACTACGACATTAGAAGACGGCACTCAAAGAGATGATTGCGGCGTCGCCACACAGGTGATGGAACAAGGGGCGGATAAGGGCTGGCGGATACGCATTTCAAACCCGACGGGAATTAACTGACTGGTCAATGTCCGCTTTTGCTCAAAGCGGACATGGACTTGTGCACCGTCCGCTTTATGCCAAAGGCAAACAACCCAACACAATCAGGTTTTCATTCGATGCGTTTCACATCAGGATGATGCTCAGTTGCAGCTTCATGAAAGATATCACCCAGCCAGCCTGCAATTTCGTCTTCTGGCATATCATCTGGAATAGCGATATCAAACATTCGTGAGAATCTTCTTTCTGTCACGTCGGCGCGAAATACCTGCCAGCTATCATCCTTACGCATAACGCCAATATGGCGGCCAAAAACGTCATAAATCAACATATTCAATCTCCTGTGACATCAATCAGACTCTGACGCCATACTATACCAACGCCGATACAAATCGCTGGAAAAAGCCGCACACCGCCACTATTATCGGCTGACTTATTCACCTGCTGATAACTAAGGAGGATCTTTATGCCGTCGTGTGAACTGTTTGTTTACTCACACTTCTATGGTGACTGGACCCGCTCAGGTTTTACCGCACTCGTGCTGCGATAATCCGCCTGAGCGAAGTTCTGACAATCTAATCCCTTCTCTCCGGCTTACCGGGTTGTCGTCAGCGAAATTCTGACGTCAGGCCTTTTTGCGCCTGCAACTTGAGAGTAAGTAGATGAGCACACTCCTTTCCGCACATGCCGTCGGCTTCGACAATGCCTTTGGCCCGCTTTTCCATTCCCTGGATTTCAGCCTGAAAAAAGGCGACCGCATCGGCCTGATTGGCGACAACGGCAGCGGTAAAAGTACCCTGCTGAAAATTCTCAGCGGTGAACTGGCCGCCAGTCACGGCAGCGTCACGCCCGCCAGCCACTGTCTGCTGGCGCGCATTGAACAACATCTGCCGGAAACGTTACTTGAGGCCTCATTGCTGGATGGCGTTATCGCCCGACTGCCCGCAGCACAGCGCAACAGCGAGCGCTGGCGTGCCGAGGCGCTGCTGCATACGCTGGGTTTCAGCACAGCGCAGCAGTCACAAACCGCCGCGACGCTGAGCGGCGGACAGCATATGCGGCTGTTGCTGGCGCGCGCGCTGATTCTGCAGCCCGATTTACTGTTGCTGGACGAACCGGGTAACCATCTCGACCTGCCGACCCTACTGTGGCTGGAGAATTTTCTGATCGGCTGGCAGGGCAGCTTTGTGCTGGTGTCCCACGATAGCGCGCTGCTGGACCGCGTCACCAACTGCAGCGCAATCCTGCGCGATCGCACGCTGCATGTTTTCCGTCTGCCCTGCACGGCCGCCCGCGAGGCGCTGGCGCAGCAGGATGAAGCCGATGCGCAGCGCCACCAGGCACAGCAGCAGGAGATTGCCCGGGTTGAGAGCAGCGCAAAACGGCTGGCGATCTGGGGTCGGACCTATGACAACGAAGGTCTGGCGCGTAAAGCGAAACAGATGGAGAAGCGCATCGACTGGCTGAAAGCCGCGCAGACCACGCTCAGCGCCGGCAGTCCGTGGCAGCTGCAGTTACAGGGCGAAGCGCTGCAGGCGGATCGCGTGCTGGCGCTGCCGCCGATGTCGATTCAGCCTGCTGCCGGGGCGCCGACCCTTTTTTCCCTGCCGGCGCTGCAGGTGAAAAGTGGCGATCGCATCGCGATTGTCGGCCACAACGGCTGCGGCAAGTCCTCACTGCTGCGCCAGCTGTGGCACAGCTGGCAGCAAGGCGACAGCCCGCTGTTTCATCCGCGCGCCCGCGTTGGCTACTACGACCAGAGCCTGCAACAGTTGCGTGACGACCAGACATTAAGCGCGGCGCTGCACGGTTTCGCGGCGCTGAGCGATGAGCAGTGCAAAATGGCGCTGATTAGCGCAGGCTTTCCCTGGCTGCGCCACCAGCAGAAGGTTGCCTCCCTCAGCGGTGGTGAGCGCTCGCGCCTGCTGTTTGTCGGCCTGACGCTGGCACGCTACTCGCTGCTGCTGCTGGATGAACCGACCAACCATCTGGATATGGCAGGCAAAGAGGAGCTGGCGCAGGCGCTGCAGCAGTTCGCCGGCGCGGTGCTGCTGGTGTCTCACGACCGCAGCCTGATCGCCAGCAGCTGCAATCGCTTCTGGCTGATTGAACAGCAGCAGCTGAGCGAGTGGCACGACTGGCCGCAGGTGACCGCCAGGCTGGCCACCGCCCATGTGCCAGTCGATTACCCGCTTGCCGCTGCCGCCGTCGATGACCGCCCGGGCGATGAAGATGCGCTGTTGCAGGCGCTGCTGGTGCTGGAAGAAAAGCTGCAGCAGGACGAAGCGCGTAAGGCAAAGCATCAGAAACCGGCGCAGCAGCAGCAATGGCGCAGGGAGATTGCGCAGCTGAAGCAACAGCTGAATCTGCTCTGAACGGATTGACTGATGGGGTATCGCTAACCCACAACCTGCGCCAGGGATGGCGCACTCCTCTGCGGCTGACAAAATTCCGCAGAATTTTTCTCCAGTTTGTCCCGCTTAGTGATTATTATTCTCGCTAAATTTAAGGGACGATGATGCACACAATGACGAAAAAATGGCTGTTTGCCGCGCTGACCGCGCTGGTGATGATTCTGGTTCTCTGGGCGTATTCGGCGTCACGCAGTAAACCCAATCCGCTGATGACCGCCGCGGTGCGCCAGGGCGACATTGAAAACGTGATTGCCGCCACCGGCAAAATGGACGCGATTGAGCGCGTTAACGTCGGTGCGCAGGTCTCCGGTCAGGTGAAAAAGCTGTATATCAAAGCCGGCGACAACGTGCGCAAGGGCCAGCTGATCGCGGAGATCGATGATCAGCCGCAGCGCAGCGATCTGCGTAATGCGCAGGCGGCGCTGAGCGTGGCGCAGGCGGATTTACAGACCCGTCAGGCTACGCTGGTACGCCAGCAGGCGCAGTTTCAGCGCCTGCAGCAGATGGTCAAAACTAACGCCGTTTCCCGCCAGGATTTTGATACCGCCGCCGAAGCGTGGCGCATCGCCCAGGCAGAGCTGACGGCGCAGCAGGCGCGGGTGATTCAGGCGCAGATCGAAGTGGATAAAAAGCAACTCGATCTCGGCTACACGCGCATCATGGCACCGATTGACGGCACGGTGGTGGCGATCGTCACGAAGCAGGGCCAGACCGTAAACGCCGTACAGAGCGCCCCAACCATCGCCAAACTGGCGCAGCTCGGCACCATGACCATCAAAGTGCAAATCTCCGAGGCGGACATTACCAATATTCAGCCCGGCCAGCAGGCGTGGTTTACCACTTTCGCCAATCCGGATAAACGTTACAACGCCACGCTGCGCAGCATCGAGCTGGCTCCTGAGTCGGTGATGAAAGATGATGCGCTGATGGGTAACAGCGAAAACAATACCGTGAGCAGCACGAACGCGGCGGTGTATTACAACGCCCTGCTCGATGTGCCGAACCCGGATAATGCACTGCGCATCTCCATGACGGCGCAGGTTAATCTGCTGCGTGACCAGGCGAAAAACGCGCTGCTGGTGCCGGTACAGGCCACGAAAAAGGCCAGCGATGGTCGTACTTACGTCGAAATCGCGGATCAAAATAATCAGCCTGAGAAGCGCTACATCACCACCGGCATCAGCGACAGCGTTGACATTCAGGTGCTGAGCGGGCTGCGCTTAGGGGAAAAAGTGATCCTTGCCACGCAGCAGCCGGGCGCGGACAAGGTGGTGATGTGAATATCATCGAACTGCACAACATTCAGCGCAGCTACGTCAATGGTTCCCAATCCCTGCAGGTGCTGAAAAACATTAATCTGCAGATTGCCAGCGGCGAAATGGTGGCGATCATCGGGCCCTCGGGCTCAGGCAAATCCACGCTGCTGAACATTCTTGGCTGCCTTGATGCGCCGGACAGCGGTAATTACCTGATTGGCGGTAAAAATACCGCCACGCTCTCGCCCGATGCGCTGGCGCAAGTGCGGCGCGAGCACATCGGCTTTATCTTTCAGCGCTATCACCTGATGCCAGATCTCAGCGCGCTGAGCAACGTTGAAATACCGGCGATTTACGCCAATTTATCCGGCAGCGCACGCCGTCAGCGCGCCGCACAGCTGCTGGCACGGCTCGGATTACAGGGGCGCGAACAGCATAAGCCGGGCGAGCTGTCAGGCGGCCAGCAGCAGCGTGTCAGTATTGCGCGAGCACTGATCAACGGTGCCGAAATTATCCTCGCCGATGAGCCCACCGGCGCGCTCGATTCGCACTCCGGTGAAGAAGTGCTGCGCATCCTCAGCGAACTGAACCGCGAAGGTCACACGGTGATTATCGTTACCCACGATATGAAAGTGGCGCAGCACGCAGAACGCATCATTGAAATTCAGGACGGCGAGATTTTTGCCGACAGCGGCAGCGCTGCCACGGCCGCAAAAACGCGCTTTACGCCAGCGCCACGCAAGCGGCAGAGCCGATTCCGCGGCCTGCTTGACCGGCTGCGCGAATCATTGCGCATGGCGCTGAATGCCATGAACGCCCACCGCCTGCGCACCGCACTGACCATGACCGGCATTATCTTTGGCATTGCCGCCGTCGTCACCGTGGTGGCGCTGGGCCAGGGCGCACGGGAAAAAACGCTGGAGAGCATTTCCGGACTGGGTACCAATGTGGTTTCTATCTATGCCGGGGGCGATTATGTCGAGGACGATGCGCATCCGGTACAAACCCTGGTGATGGCCGATGCCGATGTGATTGCGCGCCAGCAGTTTGTCGCCGCCGTCAGTCCGGAGATCATCGCCACGCAGCCCATTCGTTACCTGGCCAACGCCTCCAAAACTTCAGTTTCCGGCGTGGGCGTCGACTATTTTCGCATTCAGGGCATTAAGCTGGTGGAAGGCAGCAACTTCAGCGATGAGCGGCACGCGCGCCAGGAAATCATCATTGATATCAACACGCGCAATAAATTATTTGGCGAACAGGGCCCAAGCCCGATTGGCAAAATGATTGTGCTGGGATCGGTGCCGGTGCGGGTTATTGGCGTGGCCAATAATGAAGATGGTCTGTCGCCCAACCGCCTCAGCGTCTGGCTGCCGTGGAGCACGGTGATGTATCGCATCAGCGGTCAGACCGCGCTCACCAGTATCAGTATTAAACTCAAAGATGATGTGGTGAGCGGCGCGGCGGTGGAATCGCTCACCCAGTTGCTGACGGCGCGCCACGGCACCAAAGATTTCCTGATGTTCAACCGGGACAAGTATCGTAAAGCGATAGAAGGTGCGGCGGCCACGCTGACGCTGCTGATTTTACTGGTGGCTTCGATTGCGCTCATGATCGGCAGTATTGGCGTAATGAACATCATGCTGGTGTCAGTGACCGAGCGCACCCACGAGATTGGTGTGCGCATGGCGGTAGGTGCGCGACGCGGCGACATCATGCAGCAGTTTATGATTGAAGCGGTGCTGGTGTGCCTGGTGGGCGGATCGCTCGGCGTGGCGCTGTCGCTGGTGATAGGTCCGGTCATTTCACTGCTGGCTGGCGGCGTGCTGACCGCCATCTACTCATGGCAATCGGCTGGCGCAGCATTTGCCTGCTCTACAATCATCGGCATGATATTTGGTTATCTGCCCGCGCGCAAAGCCGCACGAATGGATCCGGTCGCCGCGCTCGCCAGCGAATAAAATCAGCAACCGGACCGGCACATTATTCATGCTGGTCCGGTCATTTCAGGTCTAATCCGAAAGTCATTAAATCAATTAGCCCCGCAGGTCATCATCGGCGTAGACTGAATGCGTCTCTAATTTAGACACATCACCGATTATCTATTCGATGGCTATCACTCGCCCGAGAGTAAGTTATGTTAGAACCGCACTATTTTTATTTATGTCACGATCCGGACGCCGGCTGGGTATTGCATAAAAAAGGCTGTTACGTCCTGGAATTTGAGGAAGAGAAGCGCTTTATCGGCTCTTTGTATACCGTGCATCAGGCGCTAACGGTGGCGCGTATCCACCATCCGCAAATAGCCTGTTGCCGCGACTGCTTGCTGGACAAAGGCCGGTCGAAAAGAACGCCGGTTAATAAAGAGAAAAATCTGATTCCCTCTCGCCATTTTGACGACGACGCGAAAAAATAACGGTGCAGATTACGCAAACCTAATGTGTTTTGAAATGGTGAAATAAACTCTCCCGCTTCGCGTTTATTTAGCCGCAACCGGATTCATTTTGACAAAATAACCGACGTGTAAGTCGGGAAATCAACTCAGCGTTTGTCGCCTGACGGTTTGATATTAAAGCAGTTATCCACAACTGACGTGCAAAGAGGCTGGCTTATCCTGTGGATAAACGCCTGGGCTCCGCCTGTTGCGCCCGCTGAGCAGGATTGGTCAAATTTCGAACGCCAGCCTGTTGCTTTTGTTCGTTTGAAGCCTTCTGGAAACAGCAAAGCCGCCCGAAGGCGGCCTTAACGCAGTGCATCTGTCTGAACTTAGTTATACAGTTCAGCCGTCATGTGCACGCGGTTGTTGGTGTTGGCTTCAGTAATTTTATACTGAGCGCCCTGCTCTTGCGCCTGCGCTGCGATTTTAGCTTCTGCACCGTCCAGCGTAGAGGAAGTCACGGTTACGCTCTGGGCAAAGCTGGCAGCTGACATCAGTGAAAGAGCGGCAACAGCGGCGATTGACATAGCTTTAATGGTTTTCATGGTCTTATTCCTTAATGGTTGTGGCTGAAGGCTGTGTGCCTTCGATGGAACTAATAATAACTCAGGTTACTATACTGCAATTGATAATTAGTGCGGTTATCGTTATCGTGCTAATTATTCCTGATTGCCCGGTTGCGCCAGCTCAGCGCGCACCGTCGCAATAAATTGCGGCCAGTGGGCAAAACGAATCACCGGAACGTGAGCATGGCGTTGCGTGCGTAATGCATCTGCAAAAGCCAGCGCCTGCCGGTTGATATCCACGTTGTTCAGCATATTGCGTTCTCCTGCCAGACGGTCTGCGCTGCAAATTCAGCAACATCGCCAGAATGATTGTTACGCCGCGAGCCTGACTGCACGACAAAAAAGGCCGCCCGTCAGGCGACCCGTTCTGGCACATCCCTGTGCAACCATCCGTTATTTGTAGAGTTCAGCGGTCATGTGCACCAGGTTGTTGGTGCTGGCTTCCAGAATTTTATATTGCGCACCCTGCTGCTGAGCCTGAGCGGCAATTTTCGCTTCGGCACCATCCAGTGTGGTGGAGGTGGCTGAAACGGTTTGCGCGAAGCTGGCAGCAGACATCAGGGAAAGCGCGGCGGTGGCGGCAATGGTCAGTGTTTTGATAGCTTTCATGGTCATATTCCTTAGCGTTTGATGAGAAGGCGCTGCGCCTTCAATGGGGATAATAATAACCATGTTTACTATTACAAAATTGATAATTAGTGCGAATACTATGATCGCACTAATTGTTAACGCGTGATATTTAAATTATTTATTTATAATCAACAGGTTGAATGTATTTCAATGCCCATAAAGCGGCACAGAGCGTTAAAGCAGCCATCATGTTGGATGCGAATTGCCACTGAAACAGGAGACGAATGGTTGACGGCGGGATGGGTCTGAGCACGGGCGCGAAAACGTCGCGCCGCGGCTTTGTGGAAGGATGTCTGACTTCAGACTTTATTTTTATAATTGAAACTGATCTGCGAATTTTGCTCGCGCGGAAGTCGTCTGGCTTCTAAATATACCGATTTCCAGTACGGATTATTCAGTGACGAGCGCATCACACCCTGGCTGACTGATGCATGCAGGAACTGGCGATCGGTGTCGTAAAAGCCGACGTGCAGCTCATGCTTAATGCGGAAGAACACTAAGTCGCCAGGCTGTAAATGCGCCTGATCGACCGGCTTACCCATGGCAATCAGTTCACGCGTTGTGACGCGATCCATGGGAATATTGAAACGATCTTTTAAGGTGCGCCAGACAAATCCGGAACAGTCAACGCCGGATAATTGCGTTCCGCCCCACTGATATTTGGTGCCTTCCCACGAATGCATTTGATCGTGCAAAGCGGCTATTACCGGAATTAAATCGGGCTGTTTACCACCGTCCTGCGAGGTATCTACACTTTCCTGCTCCGGTGCTGGTGAGGAGTGAGACGAGCAGCCAGCCAGGGTTAATAACATCAGGCAGGCAATCAGGTTGCGGGCCGCAGTAGCAATCATAGGGTGACGTTTCACAGTGGATAACAGGGATAGCAGATTTATACCGTAAAGAAGTTGCAGAAATAAAGCGTCTCCGCCCGAATTCTCGCTGTCTTCACTAATTTTACCTAAGTTTACAGAAAGGTAACGCTATGTATTTAGGATAAAAATCTATATCTTTTGCTGCTTTGCGCCGACAGCGCATATTTATCCGGCAAATTGCGTTTAAATTTTATTCCGCAGCCTGACCGACGGACCTGCTGCGAAATAACGGGAAAGCTTATTAGCGCACGTTATCGCGCAGCGGCGACTCCGGCAGCAGCAGCGACAGTATAAAAGCCAGCAGCATAACGCCGGCGGCCATCTGAAATGCGGCATGCACCGCATCACTGAACACCAGCAAATAAGCCTGACGCAGCGCTGCAGGCAAATGGTTCACGGCGACCGGATCCAGCGAAGGCGGCAGCACGTTACCCTGCTCTATCAGTCGGGTCGCTCCGGATTTCAGCACGTGACTGAACACAGCGCCAAACAGCGCAACGCCGATCGAACCGCCCACCGAGCGAAACAGCGTAACCGATGAGGTCGCTACGCCGATGCGATCGGGCGTCACCGCATTTTGCACCGCCAGCACCAGCACCTGCATAGTCATGCCCATTCCCATGCCGAGCACGCTGGAGAACAGATAAATGTGCCAGAGCGGCGCATCCAGCGTCAGCGTGGTCATCAGCGCCATCCCGGTTGTCGCCAGTAGCGTCCCGGCGATGGGGAACAAACGGTATTTCCCGCTGCGGCTAATCATGCGACCACTAATGATCGAGGTGACCAGCAGCCCGCCCATCAGCGGTAACAGCTGTAGTCCGGCCTCGGTGGGCGTGGCGTTTTTTACTACCTGCAAATAAAGCGGCAAAAACGTCACGCTGCCAAACAGCGCCATGCCGATAATAAACGCCATCAGACTGGCGAGGGAAAAACTGCGATTGCGGAACAGATCGAGCGGAATGATGGGTTCCCACGCGCGTCGCTCCTCATAGACAAACCCCAACACGCCAACCAGCCCCATGGCCAGAATGCACCATAGCTGGGGATCTGACCATTCGCGCAGCGTGCCGCCTTCACTGGTAAACAGCGTTACGCCCACCAGCGCCAGGCTGAGAAACACCGCTCCCGGATAATCGATTTCATGGGGTTTGCGTCGGCTATCCGCTTTAAACACCGCATTAATGATCAGCAGAGCCAGCAGGCCGAGCGGCAGATTAATGTAGAAAATCCAGCGCCAGGACATGTGCTGCACGATAAAACCGCCCAGCAGCGGCCCAATCACCGTCGCCAGACCAAACAGGCCGCCAAACAGGCCCTGGTACCGGCCGCGATCGGCGGGCGGAATGACATCCGCGACCGCCGCCATGCTCACCACCATTAATCCGCCGCCGCCCAGTCCCTGCAGCGCACGGGTAAAAATCAGCTGCGGCATGTTTGCGCCAGCCCGCACAGCGCCGAGCCCAGCAAAAACAGCACCACCGAGATTTGCAGCACCGTTCGGCGGCCAAACAGATCGCCAAATTTGCCATACAGCGGCACGACCAGGGTTGAGGCCAGCATGTAAGCAGTGACGATCCACGACAGGCGATCCAGCCCGCCCAGTTCGCCGACGATAGTCGGCAGCGCGGTCGAGACAATGGTCTGATCAAGCGCGGACAGCAGCATCACCAGCATCAGCGCGCCCATCAGCAGGCGAATGGAAGGCGGGCTGGTTGCCCCGCTGTCGCGCTGCGATGTGATAGATTGAGGTTTCATAACGACACCGTTTGAAATTAATTAAATACACAATTAATATTAACCAAAGTCTGACACGAAACCCGTGAGTACGTAAAGATGACCGCACAAAAAGTGATGGAGAGCGAGACAACGCCTTCTGATAAACCCCGCCGGCCGGGCCGTCCACGCGGCGGCGCAATCAATGCCCAGCAGCGCGAGCATCTGCTCGACATTACGCTCACGCTGTATGCGCAAAACGGCATCGCGGAAACCTCGCTCAACGCCATAGCCCGTAAAGCCGGCGTCAGCCCTGCCATGCTGAATTACTATTTTCAGTCGCGCGAGTCACTGCTGGATACCGTGGTCGCGGAACGTTTTGTGCCGTTACGGCAACGGCTGGAAGCGCATTTTGTCGAAGAGAGTAATGACCCTGTCGCTGCGATCAGCGGATTTATTAAAGAGTTTGCGGATATCGTGCTGAGTCATGACTGGTTCGCACCGCTGTGGCTGCAGGAAGTCGCCAGTGGTCAGGGGCTGGGCGGCACGCTGAAACAGCGTCACGGTCATGCCGGACGCGAACGGATTCGCGCGTTGCTGATTCAATGGCAGCAGCAGGGATTACTGAACAACCAGCTGAATGTCGATGTGCTGATGACCTCAATTCTCAGCATGGTACTGGTGCCCTTTACCCGCTTTGCCCACGAGCCGGGCTTTGATACCGAAATGATTCTGCAGCACACCCTGAGCATGGTGTGCCACGGTATACAGCCGCGCAACTGAGTCAGGCGTCGTCGCCGTGGGTCAGCGTCTCCAGCTGCTGCCAGAAATCTTCCGGCACCGGCTGCACCCGGGGTGGCGGCTCGGCAATGTGCTGTTCAAGGGAGGCCAGCAGCTGCTGGGTTTCACTGTGCTGTTTATCGCAAGACGTTGAAGACATATCTAAAACCTAAAAAAACATCAGGCGATTATTGTAAGGATTTCACGCAAAGAATAAATAAACGAGACGGGAAAAAGGGATCTGCCCTGTTTTTTTTTGCCCTCCGCGCAACTTTTTACCGACTGCGGCGAACTGTCTGGCTGAACACCCCTAACCGGACCTCTTTCACCGCAGGAGCAGATCATGACAACTATCAGGCATCTCATCGCTACCCTCACCCTCGGCACCACGCTGAGCCTCGCCGCCTTCGCTGCCAGCGCGGCGCTGCCCGTCGGTGCCAAAGCACCTGACTTTGAACTTCAGGGCGCGCTGGCCGGTAAGCCGCTCACCTTCTCGCTGCAGCAGGCGCTGCAAAAAGGGCCGGTGGTGCTCTACTTCTTCCCGGCGGCCTTCAGCGCGGGTTGTACCATCGAGGCGCACGACTTCGCCGAAGCCACGGATGATTTCAAAAAAATGGGCGCCACCGTGATTGGCGTCACCGCCGGTAACACCGAGCAGATCAGCGATTTTTCTAAGCTGGAGTGCCGTGACAAATTCGCCGTGGCTGCCGATCCGGGTGCCAAAGTGGCCGCCGAATATAAAACGCTGATGCAGATAAAAGGCAAAACGCTGTCTGACCGCACCTCTTATGTGATTGCCCCCAACGGCAATATTCTGCTGAGCTATACCGACAGAAACCCGGATACCCACATCGAAAAAGCGCTGGCGGCGGTGAAAGAGTATGACGCTGCGCATCCGCAAGCGCAGTAAGTGAGAGGGCAGCCATGTTAACCGCGATGCTGGCCGCCTTTTTGGGCGGCATCATCCTCAACCTCATGCCGTGCGTCTTTCCGGTAATTTCGCTGAAAGCGCTTGGCCTGTTGCGCCATCAAAGCCAGGCTGCCAGCGCGCGCCGTGAAGGCCTCGGTTTCCTGCTCGGCGTGCTGATGACCATGATGGCGCTGGCCGGCATTCTGCTGGCCGCGCGCGCGGGTGGCGCCGCGGTCGGCTGGGGCTTTCAGCTGCAGTCACCGCTGGTGATCGCCCTGCTGTCGCTGGTGATGCTGGCTGCCGCGCTTAACCTGCTTGGCGTCTTTGAGGTGGGACTGGCGGTGCAGCGCGTCGGGGCCATCGACATCCAGCGCGGCGCTTTTTTGCGTTCCGCGCTGACCGGGGCACTGGCGATCATCGTAGCCACACCCTGCGCCGCGCCCTTTATGGCCAGCGCCATCGGCTACGCGCTGGTGCAGCCCCCTGCGGTTGCGCTGGTTATTTTCTTTGCGCTGGCGCTCGGCTTTGCCGCGCCGTTTACCCTGCTGTCGCTGTTCCCACCGCTGGCGCGATTTTTACCGCGCCCTGGCGTCTGGATGGATATCCTTAAGCGCGGGCTGGCCTTTCCCATGCTCGGTGCCTGGGCCTGGCTGGTGTGGATTCTGGCCCAGCAGGCGGGCAGCAGCGCGCTGGCTGTTGTGCTGGCCGCCTCGGTGGTGCTGGCGTTTGCCGGCTGGCTGTATGGCATGGCGCAGCAGCGCCGCTTTGCCGGAAAAGGGCACAAAGCGCTGTTCAGCGTCACGGCGATATTGCTGATTGCGGTGATCGCGCCGCTGCCGGGGCTGATCAAGCCAGGCGCGGCGCTGCAAGGCGATATGCAGACGCAGGTCAGCAAACAGACGTGGACGCCGCAGGCGGTGGCCGCTCAGCGCGGGCATGGCAAAGCGATTTTTGTCGATTTTACCGCATCATGGTGCATCACCTGTCAGGTGAACGAGAAGACCTCGCTGTCGACCCAGGCGGTGAAAACCGCACTGGCGAAAACCGGTACGCTGTACATGGTGGCAGACTCGACTAAATTTAACCCGGACGTTGATGACGTGATGAGTGAGTTTGGTCAGGGCGGTTTACCAATGTACCTGGTGTATCCGGCTGATGGCGGACCACCGAAAGTACTGCCGCAGGTGCTGACACCCGGCATCGTAGTGGATGCGTTAAACCAGGCGGCAGCGAAGAAGACGTAACGGCAACAAGGCAGCGTATGCACACAGGCGATAGCGCACGTGAAAACTGGCCCGGACTGATGGAACGCGCGCAGGCCGGGGATCAGTGTGCCTATACCCGGCTGCTGCGGGCGCTGGTGCCGGTGATACGCGCGCAGGCGCGGCGCAGGCTGAGCGATGAAGCCTTAACGGAAGATGTGATTCAGGATGTGCTGCTCACGCTGCATCGCGTGCGCCATACCTACGATCCCGCTTACCCTTTTCTGCCCTGGCTGACGGCGATAGTCTCGGCGCGCGCGATTGATGCCCTGCGCCGCCGCGGCCGCCAGCAGCACTGCGCGCTTGACGACGCCCAGGCCGCCGATCCCGCCAGCACGGCAGAACAGCAGCAGCTGGACACCCGGCAGGAGCTGGCGGGCTATCTCAGCCAGCTGCCGCTGCGTCAGCGTGAAATCGTTGAGCATGTTCATTTGCATGAAATGAGCCTGAACGAGGCGGCGGCACACCATAATCTGAGCGTGTCGGCCGTGAAATCGCTGTTGCACCGCGCGCTCATCAATCTGCGCCGCTTTGGAGCAAACCATGACTGACCATCATTTGCTGATTGAAAAACTGGGGCGCGATCTGCGCCCGGTGAAACGCCCGCCGGCGACCGGAAAACGCGTACTGGGCTGGCTGGCGCTGGCGCTACCGGCGGGCATCGCGGCCAGTTTGCTGGTGCCGCGCACTCTGACCGACTGGTCGCAGACCGGCGCGATGCAGGCCGCGCTGCAACTGATGCTGGCCTTTATCCTCGGGCTGCTGGCGATGCGCAGCGCCTTTGAACTCAGCATTGCAGGGCGGCGCGGCATCAGCGCAAAGCTGTTGTTGCCGCCGGGCCTGCTGTGGCTGGGATTGAGCGCCAGCAGTCTGCTGCAAACGGCCACGCCGCTGCAGCAGCACGACACACTGCCGTGCTTTGTTTTCCTGCTGGTGGTGAGTCTGCCGATGCTGCTACTGACCATCCTCAGTCTGCGCCGGACGCGGGCGCTCTATCCGGCCCGCAGCCTGGCCATGGCGGGCCTGGGCGTCGCCTGCATGGCGGTAAGCCTGCTGGCGTTCTGTCATCCGGTGCACCTGCATGCGCTGGATTTGCTGCAGCACCTGGCGGCCATCGTGAGCATCATCGTGCTGACCGTATTGCTTGGCCGGCGCTGGGTGCAGATCGCCTGACGACGCCGGCCAGTGACGTTATCAGGGAATGATGCGCTCCGCACGCAGTCGGTCGAACAGCTGGGTGAAGGAATCCAGCGTCGCGCGATAGCCGGTAAAGCCGGCTTTACGGCTCTTGCTCATATCGGTAAACGCCTCCATCGGCCGGCCCAAATCCGCATCGGTGTGCCACCACGACGCCAGTTTATCGATGTCCGCTTCACGCAGTTGATAGCGCGCAGCGATCTCACGCCAGGCCGCTGCGGCTTCCTGCATGCGTCCTTCCAGCGGCATCATCTGCGCCGGATAGTCTGCAGCTTCAATACCGAAATAGTCTGCCAGACGCGGCCACAGCCAGTTCCAGCGGAACACATCGCCGTTCACCGCGTTGAAATCCTGATTGGCAGCCCCTTCAGCACTGGTCGCCCACAGCAGCTGTTCCGCCAGTAAACCGGCTTCGGTGACATCGGCCAGACCGTTCCACTGCTGCGGCGAGCCGGGAAAGATAAACGGCCAGCCTTTTTCACGGCACAGCGTGGCGTAAACGGCCAGCGTCTGCCCCATGTTCATGGCGTTACCCAATGCATAACCGATGATGGTGTGCGGACGGTGCACACTCCAGCTGTAGCCATATTGCTCTGCGCCGGCAAACACTTCGTCTTCCTGCGCATAGTAAAAGTTATCGACTGGCTGACGTCCCTGCTCTTCGCGGAACGGCGTCACCGGCACCGCACCTTTGCCATATGCTTCGAACGGACCAAGATAGTGCTTCAGCCCGGTCACCAGTGCCACATGCGCGCCGTTCAGCCGCTCACCGAGCGCAGCAATGACGTTATGCACCATGCCGCCGTTAACGCGAATGTTCTCTTTTTCATTCGCCTGGCGTGACCAGACGCTAAAGAACAGCGCATCCGGTTTTTCCTGCGCCAGCGCATTACGCACCGCATCTGCATCGGTCAGATCGGCCGTCAGACTGCGGCAACCTTCCGGAATAGCACCGCGTCCGCGCGACAAACCAGTTACCTGCCAGCCCTCGCTTTGCAGCCTTTCCGCCAGCGCACGACCGATAACCCCGCTGATCCCCACGATTAACGCCTGTTTTTGCATGTCGAATCTCCTCTGTTGCAGTTATCCTTAGCGTAATAGAGAATTAAATTCTTAGCCGTGGCATTAATTCACATCATTCATGAACTGGATTCACTAATACATGCACGATCAGCGTCTGAAAGACATCGTTCCTTTTGTCGCCAGTGTCGAAAGCGGCAGTTTTGCCGCTGCCGCTGAGCGTCTGCACCTGACCGGTTCCGCCATCAGCAAAAGCGTGACGCGGCTGGAAGCGCGGCTCGGCTCACGCTTGCTGGAGCGCACCACCCGCAGCCTGACGCTCACCGACGCCGGCAGCGCCTATTACCAGACCTGCCTGCGCATTATGGAGGAGCTGGCGGAAGCCGAAGCGGTACTGGCGGCGCAGCGCACCATTCCTTCCGGGCGATTGCGGCTGGCAGTGCCGAATACCTATGGCCGGCTCGGCGTGATGCCGCTGCTGATTCCGTTCTGTCAGCAGCATCCGGATGTGGAACTCAGCCTGACCTTTTCCGACCGCTTTATTGATCTGTTTGATGAGGGCATTGATGTCGCGGTGCGCATCGGCGGTTCGCCGGATCTGCCCGCCTCGCTCGGCTACCGGGCGATGGGCCGCGAGCGTATGGTGTTTTGCGCCGCGCCGGACTATCTGGCGCGCGCAGGCAGACCGACCAGCGAGAGTGAGTTGCTGCAGCATCGGGCGATTCTGTACGAGCGCGTTGACGGCAGCACCAAGCCGTGGCTGTTTACCACGGAGGATGGACATCCGCACTGGCGTCAGGTGCCGTCTCGCATGGCGCTGGGCGACGTGGATGCCCAAATGCAGGCGCTGTGCGCTGGCCTTGGGGTGGCGCAGATGCCGTCATGGCTGGTGCGTGACGCGCTGGCGAGCGGCGCGCTGGAAGTGATTGTGCCGCAGCAGCAGCCGGACGGTCTGCCGCTGTCGGTGATTTGGCCGCGGCGCAAACAGCTGCTGCCGAAGGTCGACGCGCTGCTGGCAGCGCTTGACGGCCTGCAGATCAGGTAAAACGCCTTTAGCGATGATTCAGCCGGCGCGACAGCCGGTCGCCACACAGCTGCAGCAGCGTGACCAGTGCCACCAGCACCACGATCACCGTGAGCATGACCTGCATATCGAAACGCTGGTAGCCGTAACGATAAGCCAGATCGCCCAGCCCGCCGGCGCCAATCGCACCGGCCATCGCCGAGGCATTAATCATCGTCACCAGCGTAATGGTAAAACCGCTAACGATGCCAGGCCGCGCTTCCGGCAGCAGCACGTGCCAGACAATATGCCAGCGTTGAAAGCCCATCGCCTGCGCCGCTTCCGTCAGCCCTTTATCCACTTCGCGCAGACTCACCTCCGCGATGCGGGCAAAAAACGGCGTCGCCGCCAGCGTCAGCGGCACCACGGCCGCCCAGACGCCGTAGGTAGTGCCGACAATCCAGCGGGTAAACGGGATCAGCGCCACCATCAGAATCAAAAACGGAATTGAGCGGAACAGGTTCACCAGCCAGCCCAGCAGCCGGTTGAGCAGCGGATTGGGGAACAGATCGCCGCGCCCGGTCACCACCAGAATCACCGCCATCGGTAAACCGATCAGCAGTGCCAGCAGCGACGACACGCCGATCATCAGCAGCGTATCCAGCAACCCCTGCCATAAACGATCAATAGCCAGTGACATAACCTGCAACCTCCAGTTGGTCCGCCAGCGGATGAAGCGCGGTAAGGGCTGCCGGCGCGTCGTGCCGGGCATCCAGCAGCAGCAACAGCTGGCCGGTGGGTTTGCGATCGACCCATTCAACCGCACTATACAGTAGCGTCAGCTCGCCGCTGACCTGTGCGCTGATCGCCGCCAGATCCGGTTGCGCTCCCTGCCCGCTATAGCGCAGCCGCACCAGCAAACGCGAGTCCACGTCCTGACGTTGCGGCGTCAGCAGCGGCTGGATGGCCTCCGGCAGCGCGCCGAATTGCGGATTGAGCAACTGCCGCGTCGTCTCATGCTGCGGATCGCTGTACACCTGCCACACCGGACCGCGCTCAATGATTTCACCCTGATCGATCACCGCCACCTGGTGACACAGATCGTGCACCACGTCCATCTCATGGGTGATCAGTACGATAGTGATATGACGCTGCTGATTGATTTTTTTCAGCAGCGCGAGGATGGCGCGCGTGGTTTCCGGATCCAGCGCCGAGGTTGCCTCGTCGCACAGCAGCAGTTCCGGATCGTGCACCAGCGCGCGCGCAATGCCGACGCGCTGCTTCTGCCCGCCGGAGAGTTGCGCCGGCCAGGCATGCTGGCGCGCTTCCAGCCCAACCAGCGCCAGCAGCTCATCCACTTTTTGCCGCCGTTGCGCCGCCGGTATGCCAGCCACCTTCATCGGCAGCTCAATGTTTTGCCGCACCGTTTTAGCGGACAGTAAATTGAAGTGCTGGAAAATCATGCCGGTGCGGCGCCGCCACTGCACCAGCTGGCTGGCGCTCAGTGAACTGAGATCAATACCGTCAATCACCACCGCACCCTGCGTCGGATTTTCCAGCCGGTTCAGACAGCGGATCAGCGTCGATTTGCCCGCGCCGCTGCGGCCAATGATGCCAAAAATCTCGCCGCGTTTAACCTGCAGGTCGATGTGCTTCAGCGCATCCTGCGACTGGCCGTCATAGCGTTTGCTCAGCCCGCGGATCTGCACGTGCGCACGGCCCGCGACCGGCGTCGTGGTGTGCAGCGCCGCCTGCTCGCCAGGAAGAGTCAGGCTGACCATGATTACTGGCTCCAGCCCGGCTGATACAGCTTGCCGTAGAACTCATCCAGCTTCGCGCGCACCACCGGCGAGTGCTGATAGATATCAACAAACTGTTTCAGTCGCGGATCGTCCTGATGTCCGTCACGAATCACGAACTGAATCACATATTCCGGATGCTCAAGGCCATCAAATAACAGGGCCTTGTTGGGGTCGATGGTCTTCGACAAACGCAGATAGTGCGGATACCCCTGCGCCAGGTCGACCTCATCCAGCGAGCGCGACAGCTGCACCGCCTCCACTTCGATGATTTTCAGGTGTTTGGGATTGCTGGCGATATCATCCACGGTGGATTTCAGCCCGCTGCCCGGTTTTAACGTAATCAGCTGCGCTTTTTGCAACAGCAGCAATCCGCGCGCACCGTTAATCGGGTCATTGGCAATCGCCACCGTGCCGCCGTCCGGAATCTGATCGATTGCCGTGTGCTTCTTCGAATAGAGCCCGATGTTATTGATGATGGCGGGCGCATACGGCACCAGATGGAAACCGCCCTCGCGGTTGGCATTGTCAAGAAACGGCTTGTGCTGGAACAGGTTGACGTCAATGTCGCCATTTTCCACACTCACGTTCGGCGCAGTCCAGTCGGTGAACTCCACCAGCTCCACCTGCAGTCCCTGCTTTTTCGCTTCAGCCACGGCGGTTTCCAGCGGCGGCGCGAAGGCCGCCGTGGTACCGACTTTGAGGGCGCCGCTGTAGTCACCGGCGGCAAACGCGCTGGCGGTTAATATTGCGGCGCTCAGCGCCACTAATGAGGCAAATTTCATCCTGACTCCCTGAGGTTAATTTAACGAACATCAGCCACAGGCCGCCAGCGCGCGGCCGGGTGGCGCGCGGGCAGACGATCCTGCTGCTGAAAAATTTTTTGCCGGAGCGATCCCGGCTGATAGGCGGTTTTAAAGCGGCCGCGCTGCTGAAGTTCCGGCACCACCAGCTCAATAAAATCGCGGTAGCTTTGCGGATTCAGGATGCGCGTCAGATTGAAGCCGTCGATGTCACCTTCATCAATCCAGCGGATCAACTGGTCGGCGACCTGAGACGGGTTGCCGACAATCACCGGGTAGCGGCTGCCAAGCGCGTGCTGCTCCAGCAGCTGGCG
>NZ_SDFT01000126.1:0-26298 GCF_004916815.1 Pantoea sp. R102 | reverse complement strand
GACCGACAACCTCAGGTTCAAAAAAGACAAGGAGATGGATATCTGGATCAATGACCGGCAGGCTGAAAACCCTGCGCTGACCAGTCTGATGGACGAGTATGTCTGCTTTGCATGGCGGACGACAGCGGAGCCACTGAATCAGGCTTCATCCATAGTCATGCAAGGGATTTGAGGGTTATTGGGGAGTGAAAATTAATTTAGGTTAATTAATATAATTAATAGGCACTCCCTTTTTACAACCATCCTCTTAATCCATGCGGTTCCCCCAGCCATGGCTCTTCCTTAAGGCCAGGTGCATTCCATTGACTGGCCCTCGCCAGCACTAAAGAAATTCATCCTATGCAAAACAAACAACGATGGGAGCCAGACTGGTTTCGACAGTCACTTCTGAACAACCATATCGACAAACTGATAGAGCGCTATTCCTGCCTGCTGGCACTCCGAACAGATCTGTTTTACCAGGATCATACCGCTAAGTTTTTCCTGCGGGATCATCGGCAACTCGAATGAGATATCCGAAAGCTGATGAACCGTATGATGCAACTCGAAGCGGTGGTCGGTTTCTTCTGGGTTATCGAATGGACAGAAGACCACCACTACCATGCTCATGTCGTGTTCTGGCTGGATGGTAGTAAAACTCAGAATACCTATCCCTGGGCACAGCAAGCCGGTTTGTACTGGTGTATATGACCAAAACCCAGCAGAAATATGGGCTGTTACTGTTCGGTTGCAATGAGGTCCCCGAACGACCTTCAAGCAGACGGCCACGTAAGAATGTCTTCTAAGTAAGGCAATTTTTTACGCCAGCATCTCATCGTGTGAGAACCACACTACTCCCACCCTCATAACACCTTTAAACCATCCAACCGCACGGTGTCTGTCAGTCCTGCTGGGACGGTTAGACCTGCGAATTGTCTGGTAGGAACCAATACTATTTTTGCCAACTCCTTGATTGCTTTCGACGATAACGCTCTGGCCCCCTCAGGGTCAGGATAATTGCCGACAAAGAAAACTGAGATTTATGCTGGCAGAACTAGTGTCTGCACCACTGTTTTTTCTGGCACTGCGTTTTATGTAAAAATGATTGCGATGGAAAAAAATACTGCCTGACCTGTGGTGTTGTGACCCCAGTTTCTATTTAAAATAGTTTCCTGCAAAAAACTGCTCGCAACCACCTGATATATTATTACCGCATAAATGATAAACACTACTGATCAAACTTGGCTGGGTAAGGATCTTCTTTATCTTTATCCTTACAAGGATGCCGTAGCCATTTTTGCCAACCTTGAGGATCCTCCTGAATATCAATTTCGCTGTCAAAATCCTCCAGCTCGCAACTATCTAACTTCTCTTCAACACTGTGTTTATGGCGTATAAATGATGCCAACTGATCCTGGTCGAAAGTACCTGCAAGGTAGGGATAATTGATAATCATCTCAGCCGCCCCCTGGACTTGAAGCATTGTATTGATTCGACCAAAGAGGCGATCAACCCGTCCATTCCTCTGCTCGTTATCACCAGGAGTCCAGGCGATGCCATAATGATGAACTTGATTGCATTGAAGATGAAGATTCACGCCTTCCTGCAACACAGAGGTTGCTACCAGAACATTAGGGAAGAAAGGTGAATTAAATCCACGAATTAAACGTTCGCGATTTTTTGACTGCCCGCTGGCATACCAACTTGGACTACTCAAGCTAGTGAACTCGCGCCAAGTATATTGAGTATTATCTAGTTTCTGGCCAACAATTTTCACACATAGCGTTTCGAAAGTTTCAATGGCAGCCACAAAATAACGTAGCATCAGTGATCCATTCAATTTTGGGGTGACCCATTCTACAAAATGCTGATATCGCTGCTGGACCTCACCTGTTTGAGGTCGACGGTTGAACTCTGTAAACCAGCAATAGAGCTCAATGATCACAGGGCTGGCAAACAGGTAACCCGTGCGAAGATAGTTGGCAAAGTTCTCAATAATTGCCATACCGTTAGGCTGGTCACGCCACTTAATCAATTGCTCTTTTGCTGGCTGCGGCAGCTCATGAAACATCAATCCCCAGGCTGTGGGCAAAGCAGTGATATATTTGATTTTCTGAGCTGTTGTCGACTGCTGCAGCCGGGCATCTCTCGCGGCATCACCATAGCTGTCACGTTGACGTTCACCAGACTCTTTGCGGTAATGATAATGATAGGTCCCGGTCGTACCATCCAATGCAGGCTCAAGAAATAATGAAAAGAGGCTTTCAGGGCGACGGAAACGCAAACTAACGTTGGCGCAGTCGGTACTGCGCAGGCCCGTTTTCTTCATAACAAATAGCTCGGCAATTTTACTTGAAAGCTTTAGCTCGTTATCCGTTTCAGGCTCATCTGTCTCCCCGTCCTCCAGCATATGCTCATCAAAATCGGACTTTTCATTGGATTTTTCCGATAAAAGCTTAACAAAAATATCTCGGGACCAACCCGACTCTCGCCATTCTGCCAGCGCCTTTGCAGGTAGCTGCCAGACATTCATCAATCGCTCAGCCATTATTTCATCATAACGTGCGTTGATGCGCTGAGTAATTTCGCGTACAGATGGTATTCGACGAACAAAAACCAAATGCTTACTACAATGTAGCGGCTGAGACTGCTTGAACGGATCACTGGTAAAGCAGGCCTCTACCAGAGTGTCGTATTTGGGATGATCTGGAAAGCGGTTATAGATATCGTGAAACTGCCGGGTCAAGCTATTGAGCAGAGCAGAATCCGGCGCGTGGTTGAAGTCATTATGGATTTGCCCCTCTTCATCACTACTATTATCCCGCTCACTTGCGGTACTGCCCGTTGATTCAAACCCTTCAAGATAGCCATATAGCATGCGCCTGCCGCCACCTGCCTTTTTCTCTTTGTCCAGTTGAACCACGAGTTGTTTCTGATATAGAGCAAAAAACAACTCAGCATCCATCTTATTAGTAAAACTGGAAATGCTAGCGCGCTCATGACGATATTCATATTTGCTGTGGCTGCTCTCTCTGCCCTGCATTTTGCGCAGTCGGCGGATGGCAAAATCATTCATCAGCGCACGGACATCATCCTCTGCATAACGTTTTGGCATGTCACTGAAATAGCTAAATATGTCATAAACATTTCGCGATGCTGAGTGATTTGGAGTTGCCGTCAACAACAGTACATTGCTCCCCAGCCGGTCCTGCGCATCACCAAAGAAGGCCTGAGCGGCGGCGGCACGCTGTGATCCGCTTCGGTTACGAAAGTAATGAGCCTCATCGATTATAATTAAGTCAAACCCTCCTTTTCCAAGAGCTTGCTTAATCTGCTGACGATATAACACGCCATAAGACGCGGCAGCATTTAAAGCATCTTTTTTTTCATCTGGAGGGACCAGACCGCTTAGTGAATGGATAGTAGTAAGGTAAAAATGGTGAGATTTTTTTTCCACAGCGGCCGCCAGCTCCGCCAGTCTGCCATAAATTTGTGGGGCATATTTTGTCTTACCCTCTAAAGTGGTAAAGGCATTATGTTCAGCCCGATAGTGTATCTCTGTGAAAATGCTAAATTCTCTCTCCCAGTTATCACAGAGCGTCCTGTTAGGTGCCATAACCAGAATGCGTGCATCAGGTTTTGCCTGCCATAACAACAACATTACTCCCATCGCCTGATAAGTTTTCCCCATGCCGACTTCATCAGCAAGGAGTGCCAGTCGTTGTTTATTCAGCAAATTCCACAACCCAGCCACCCCCTCTGCCTGCTTCGCCGCCATGCTGGAAGCACCGGATTGATACTGCCAGTGCGTATCAGTTGCATCGAAATTCATCACGGCTGAAACCTCAACCGGGGTAATGATCTGTTTTAACTTATTCGCCATAACTACAGTCTTCCATGATAGCAGCGAGATAACGTAGGCTAGTGGCATCGCTAGTTAGGGGGGGAATTGCAACCTGTAGAGACTCCCACAAGTGCACAGCCACAGATATGGCTTCAGCCCCTTGTTTGTGACGTATGCTTTTAACACGCTTTCTTGCCAGAGCGGCCAGAGTGTTAACTTCTTGGGCCAGAAACCAGTTAAATACTAGCTGAGTCGGTTGATTTATACGCTCCCTGGCTATTTCAGCCAATTCCTGTAAGCAACCTGGTTCACTGAACAAACGACGATACAGCTGAGTGCCATCGTCCGCGTCTGCTAGCCAGTTGCGCCGTTGTTGGATAGCCTGAAAGAGGCGGAAATAGCTAGTGGCATCTAAATTCATGGCTTGCGCCATCCCCTCACTTTGCTCTTCATCCTGCGCGCCAGCACAGCGCAGCATAAGGCGATCACTCAATGCGGGATCCACTGAATTCAGATAGCTGTTAAGTAAGTCATCTAGCGACTTAAAGCTCAACGCACGCCGGTGTTCAATACCGCTTTCAACGATCATGCCCTGCCAGTCGGTTATTCCAGTTCTACGAAGGGTATAAAAAGGGTTATCCAATACGGCATTGCTTTTTAATACCGTCAATTGCCGGGGCGATTTCAGACCTATACCGGTAGCTTTCCATACCAATTCATTTGCCCCGTTGATACCGGGCAATATCAGTTGATAACCTGACGCAGGCTTACCACCGAACCATTGCCCGGAAATCTGATACTCACATCGAGTCCAGTCAAAAATAACGCTCAGATCGAAAGGTTGAAGTTCATCAGGCTCCAGCGCCTCTTCCTCCAACAATGCTTCACTGGCGAAATTCTCTTCATTAACATCATCCCATTCTTTGCCGCAAATCGTGATGTTACGAGAGACCGGATGCACAATTCCCGCTTCTACATTCCAGTTTGCCTCAGGTAAGCTGCTGCAACCCGGGTTGGTGAAATTCCAGGACCCCACGGCAAGTTGCGTACCGGTATTGCTTTTCGCCAGCCAGAGCTTGGCGTGGGTCATCAATGCCCTATCGTCCTTGGGCACTGGAGAGCGATACACGGTAAGCTTTTTATTTGTAATCATTGCCTGAATACTGTCACTCCATCGAGTGCGGATATAACGTCCCTCAACCAAATCCGGAACCAGTTCTACGAGCACTTCATGCCCAATATTGTCGATAAACCCTGCTAAATCCTCAGCAAGATAAGGCGACCAAACACTGAGTGTATGAATCTCACCGCCGTTTTTTAATGCATCTAGCAGTGTGCAACCAGCCAGACTGTGAATAAATGACCAATCAGGATCATCACCGAGAAACTTGCGACGGGTTGGGAAAAATTCTTCATCATTCAGACTGTTATCAATTGTGGTAAAAAATCGTTTTACCTGCTGGTATTGGGCATTACTTGCAACACAACGAAAATCCACAGTTTCTTGATTTCGCCCCCACCCACTAAGCGTAAGGTTGGCACTGCCCGCACCCACAATAATCTTTCTGTAGTGATCTTCGAGATAAAATACTTTTGGGTGAAACAGCCCGCGCTCTTTATCCAGATAAGACTCTTCGCTTTGAGCCAGCTTACGCACCGACACCGGATATACCGCAATGGAGGTACGTTTCGGCTTTTCTTTCGCAATCATGCGCGGATCGCAGTAGATGCGGAAATCAATACCACTCTCATTCAGCGCACGCTGCAGACCTTCGTAATCCATACGACTAACGGGCGGGTCCATACCCAACACAGCAGGAAGTACCCACGTTTCAACAAAAGAGATATCCAGATTAAAGGTGGTGAGCCAGACACGTTTCAACATACCCATATCAGCAATTTGCTTTTTGAAGACATCTAACAGCTTCATGCAGAATGCCCCCATAAACCGTTCAGCAAATGTCTGAACTGTGGTAGATAATAACGGTTTACCCAGTCGCTATTCTGACGATCTTCGCGTAGCGAACATGGTGGTACCTGCAGCAAAATATCATCACCTTCAAGCAGGAGCCACGGGAACTGCCCCCTTGACTCCATTATCTTGTGATGATAATCCAGCAAGCCTCGAACCTGATCTTCCAGCGACGGCATACAGGCCAGTGCTAATAGTTGCTGAAAACGTCTGGCGGGCGTACCGGAAAGCGAGGAAAGGAGCACATCATTTTCCAGAAGCTGAGCCGCCTTTTGTGGCAGATCAAGTTCCGTAAGACCGCGCGACTGCCAGAATTGACGAAATTCTGCCAAAGTCTGACTACTCTGTCGGCGTAAGCCTGAAAACATCAGGTCGATCAGGGATAAAAATGGCTCCGCCTGACTGATATGTTGTAACGCCCTGAGGTCACTTTCATTCATTTCAGGCATACTTTTCGCCTGATGCATGGCACGTTTGAAAACTTCAGCATCTGTAAGCTCTAACTCGTCCAAACGTTCCTGCTTGAGTACCCGATAAATAGCACCCGCTGCATATTTATCTAACCCCGTTCTTTGTAGCCAGAATATTCGCGAATAATCCCCGACCATTTTCGGGTCGCGGAATGCCTTTACATACGCCTTTTTTAGGCCGACAGGAATATCTTCGAAAAATGGGTTGAGGTCGCGCTTATGTGAGGCCTGCATTTTCAATTGCATGTAAGTCAATGCCGCTGCATGTAATTTTTTCAGCTCTGGTACATTCCGAATAAATGCCTCTGCTGCCTGCCACACTGGCTTGCTTTCCGGCAGATCATAGCGATAATCAGTAGAGAAAAAATGCATTTTCATCATTGGCGATTTATAGCGCCCATTGGTACCAAGAGCGATCTGATTAGTCAGTAACTCACTACTTTTCTCATGACCAAAAAATATCTGAGGATTTTTATTTGCAGCGTTCCATTTAGATCTGGCTTTATTAATACCCTGCACACCAGTGAGAGTGACACCTCTTTTTTCAGCCGCCAGCATGGAGTAGATATAAATATTTTCCAAATGGATCAGACAGGCAACTCTAAACTCATGTAATTGCTTTTTGGGATACAGACCTTTCATCACGCCTGAAGTTTGCAGCTTTTCATCGACCAGTATCTGGCGCAATACGCTGTGATGCAGCAGATTCAGCGTATATTGCCGTACATCATTTGCGATAGAAGTAATACGGCTATGAAAGATGTCCTGCCCCCAGGACGACCAGATGACTAATTGCCCAAGCGGATCCACATTCAACTCACCCGTTAGCGAGTCATCGTATTCAGTCAGAAATTTCTCGATGTACATTTCGTTGCGTCAGTCGCTTATGCCCACAGGGCTAACAACACGCAATCAGTGCACTGCGAAAGCCCTTCCATGTTCCACTTTCTTTCCTGGCACTTACCAAATCAGCAAATCAGTGGCCGATATTGATGAGTGCTAAAATGCAGATAACCAGAAGCTGTAGCTTCTGGTTATCTGGCTGGATTACTCGCTTTCAGGCTCCAGTAAAAAACTAGGTTTACCGTAAGACGAAACAAACAATCCTTTTACCGCGCGCGTTGCAGCCACATGGAGCAACGCTCGTTCATTAAATAATGCATCGCGCTGTTCTACAGGGTCATCAGATGCAATTGCTTTGACTTCCGGCACAACACCATCGTTGATGCCCGCAAGAAACACATACTGGAACTCCAACCCCTTAATGCGGTGCATCGTTGCCATACGCACACCAGGGCGTTGATCACTATCACCACTATCCTGACCTAAATTATAGGTCTCGATTCCAGCATCATTCAGAGCAGAAGCATAACGCTCGTAAGCATGCTTCGTACGAGCGGTAATGCAGATATCCTGGGAACGGACATCATTGGCTAACAACGCCTGAATTTGCTTGATAATCGTCGCAGCCTCTTCTTTAAAATCTGAAGCATGAGTGATCATGGGTTTTTCACCATGAAGCAATGATAAATAATCGTTGCTGGCATCAGTTTCACCATCCAGGTTGTCAACCTTAACGCCGGTTAACAACCCGACAGCAAACTGTCGCGTCTCTTCTGTAGTCCGGTAGTTAATTTTCAGTTTTTTACTACGGCGCCCACGAACGTTAATCCCACACTGACCTAGAACGACTTTATTGCGGTAAATACGCTGATGTCCATCACCCACGATAAAGAGATCGTTAGGAGACTCTGGAACCAGGCTACGAATAAGGGTAAAGGCCGGTGCGCCTATATCCTGAGCTTCATCGACTACGATACTGCTATAAGGCAATTGCACCTGTTTTTCTTTAAACAGAATGATAGCCTCATGCATGGCATCTCCCATCTCTCGCAGTTTGGCTCGCGCCATTTGTGCCCGGAACTCTTCGAACACAGGCCAGATTTTCGCACGCTGAATACGGGATAACGCCGTGCCACGACCAATACGACTCACCTTCAGATATTCTTCACGGCTGTAAACCGCATTCGGCTGAACAACACGTTGCCACTCTTCAGAATAAAAGTTATCCGGTAATCCCAATTCAGCAGGAACTTGCTGCAAGGCATAGTTCCAGCATTTACGTCGCCCTTCATCGCTATCATAGACCACGCGGAAATCATATCCATGGCGTTTAAGCTGCTCGCTCATCCAGGCATCAATGTTAACAACTTCAATACGCGCCATCTCCTCACGGCTACACAAACGCTGGAGGTTGGCGCGAATATCCGCCGCCAGGTTACGGGTGAAGGTTGTGAACAGAACTTTTTTACCGGGTTTATCGGCCAGGCGTTGGGATAACCAACGTGCACGATGCATCGCAACAACTGTTTTACCCGTGCCTGCACCACCTAACACTCGCACCGGACCATTTGCCGGAGACTCCACCAGTTTTCGCTGGCTCGGGTGCAGGAATACACGCCATTTTTCCAGTGGCGCATTGAGCATTTGCAGTAGCTCCTGTTCATTTTCAACGACATGGAAACGACGTTTACTTCTCTCAATTGCCTCAATAAAGTCGTTGGTATCAACAGGCTCATCACGGTGATCGTTAAACTCCTCCAGCACTTCCTGGTAATCCAGACCTTCTGCCAGCCAGTGTAGGGGCTCCCAGGCTTCTGCTGGCATCACGCTTTCCAGCTGATTCAGCCCTGTGGTATCCACAAGAGCCATCACCTGCTCAATAAACACAGGAGGAACACCCAGCGCGAGGATCTGCTCTGCCGTATACGCAGCAAAGAGTTTGGGTTTATCGACAACAGTCGGCTCGGGGGTAGGTTTGATATAGCTGGTATCAATCACCTGAATCGCACCGGTTACCGGGTGAATCGCACATTCGTGTCGCCGCGCCCAGTCGTAGGCTTCGTCGTGCTTATCCACCCACATCAGCATATACAGAGCACCCTGCTCAGGTTTCAGGACGATCCCCCGGTAGGTTTGGTCTATACGCACGGAATGCACATTATTGCTGCGTGCATCGTGGATCTTTTCGTAGTTCAGCCCATTACTCGTCGGATCCTGGCGGAACTTAGAGATGAATTCCTGGACCTTTTTTTGCTGCGCTTTAGGAATCCGCGCAAAAGCCCCCAGAAAACCATCAGAAAGTGCCACCTTTGGCGTTGGAATCGTCATTTGTCACCTCCGGACAGATGCTGCAATGTATTTTCGTCAATTGGCCCGAATGCAACGTGCCAACCCTTACTTGCGAATAAAGCAGTAAACTCCTGATTATCAATAATCAAGGCTTGCTTTTGTAATGGCCAGGCGAGATCGGCTTCTGCAATAATTTCGCCATCGTCATCCTGCAATTCATATCCAACCGTCGGTGCCGGTAGTGATAACGACTGAAGCAAAGCGATTTCTTCTGCGCCCAATAAGCCAAACTCAAGTATTTCTGCCCAGCTCTCGTCAGGCTGAATATCCACTACAACCGAAGTCTGCATTTTTACCGTTTCAGCCTCCTGCGGTAAATGAACCGCTTTACGGCTGGTAAATGTCATATCTGGCAGGAACTGCAGTAAATTCACCATCCACCAGAAACCGTTAAATCCGGCTTCATAGCCATCATCCTGGGAATAACGATCGTCAAAGCAAATATGCAGCCTCAACCAATTTCGCATTTGTTCAATGCTTGTCGTTGATTTAATGGCTTGTTGCGGTACAACAGCTGCCAGCTCAATGAACTGTTGTGATGAACTACAGCTATCCAGTAAACCACCAAATACAAAAGGTTCATCAGGCAAAAGTGCATTCAACCGATAAGCGGGAGCGTTCTCCTGCATTTCATAGGCGTACTTTTGTTTGGCTCCAGTATCCTGCGACTTTTTAGGATCCAGCCACACCCAGGCAAAGGCAGCGGCCATTTTCTGCCATAGCATAGTTTTATTACCGGGATCAGAGAGATAATCGAGTAGCAGTGCAAAACTGTTTCTCTCCCGGAATGAACCTTCAAGCGTAGCAAAGTTTGTATCATGGAACAGGTTATAAAACTTAGGCTGTTTCATATCCGGATTATGGCCAAGCCCCATAACATTCTGTACATGTTTAATGCCTTGTTCTTGAAGGTCAGCCCAGGTCAGTGTCCATACCCAAAAATTACCGCTGTCTTTAATCGCCTGCCGTTTTTGGACATCATCCGACACGCTATCTTTATGAAAAGCAAAACCATCCAGGAAAATTGCTACCGGTTTTATCTTTTCTGACTGCATCAGAGGGTAGAGCACATAATCTGGTCGGCTAAGGATGCCAACCCCTTCTTTAACCCCTAAATCAATCTGTGCTTTGAGATGCCAGCTCATCGCCGGTTCTGTACGGGTATTAATAATCCAGCCTGCATTCTGATGGGCATAACTCCGGCTCACGAGAAGATTTTTGTTATCCTGCAGGCAGTGAATGAACCGTTTTTCCAGTTCACTCCCCATCATGGCATCAAGCGAAATGTTTTTGATGGAATCAATAACGCGTATAGAAGCACTGGCCTTCAGGATTTTCGCCAGTAAGAGACGCGCCTGATCTCTTGATACATACTTCATACGCCCGCGGTCACGGTAAGCGTAAACACAGCGATAGCAGCCGTCTTTATGCGTATCATGGTTGCAGCTGCATTCCACTAGCGCCTTGTAGGCCAGCTCAAGTAATTTCAGAAGGTTGTCAGGTGTACGCATCAATTCTTTGAGTGAGCCAGTCCCCCCTGGTACGGTGTCGTAAATCACCAGATACTGACGCCAGGATTCGCCCTCATTTTCCGGCTCGCGATACACCACGCCTTTCAGATGATCCACGTTACCTTTGAAGTAATGTTTAAGCCCAAGCTGAATGGCTGCACCCAGGGAGGCTTCCACCACGCGATCGTTGCTGTAGCTGGTCACTGGCAGCAGGATACGCAATGCCTCAGATTCCAGTTGGCGATAAAGGTAGAGATAATCTTCAAACTTCGCTTTTTCGGGTTCAGCGCGATATTTACAGCTCAGGTCATGACGAGGTTCATGATCGCGAGGGCGCTGCACCATGCCGCAGCCGAGGCAAACTTTAAACCCGGTGCGTTTCTTTGCCTCTCCTGCGATCATCAGTTCATTGGCATCATCCGCCATTTTGCCAAAGTTGATATCTCGCAGAGTCACTTTGCTCAAAAACTCAAAGCCAAACGGGATTTCTCCTTCATCAATGGCATAAGCGGCCGATACATCCTCTTTTTCGAAGCTGACCAGCAGCTGTCGCTGGAAGAATGCCGGTTCTCGGCTATCGCTCTCATCACTGATCTGGCTGTCCCGGGCGCTTGAGCGGGCATAAACCTGGCGAAGCTTCAGTAACGTCGTTTTTTGTCCGGCATCAGCCCAACCTGGTGTGCCGCATTTAGGGCAGTATTTATGCTGATCGCCGGTCTGATCGATATTCTCGCTGTAGTTACAGTGGCTGCAAATACGCCAGTTTTCAGGCTCAGACAATTTAAGATCAATCTGTTCGATTTCAACTTTATGCCCGCCCGCATAGAAGTTATTCAACGGGGCCAGTTCAGCCAGCGCCGTTGATGCCGGACGTTCGTATTCGTAGGTCGTGTTCTGATACTCACGCGTCTCCCCACCGTCTTTACGCCGCCACAGCACAGAACGCAGCGTAATACCGGCCTCCGGGAAGGCATAGTTGGGAAGTAATCCTTCATCGGTGAGGAAATTAAGCGTTTGCTTGTTATTGATCTGGTTCACCAGGGCCATCAGCGCCTGACGTTCCGAAGTCAACTCGCGCATATCGCTGTCAAAGTTTTGATCGTGCGGATCGCTCTCCAGCTTGTCGATACTGCGCTTGAGTTTATCAATCCGGGAACGCAACGATTTGCGATCTTCCACCAGCAGTTTTAATGCTTGTTCGATACGTTGAACCAGAGAACGCTGCCCTGATGCCCCTTGCAAATATGACAGTAACTGTAGACGAGTGTCTTCCGTAAGATCCGGGAAGATGGACGAAAACTGCTGAGCAATATCCGCATGATGTTGTTCAACATAACGCAGGAAGTTATAAGGGAACCCAGACTTGTGTCCAAACTCCAGCTCGTCCAGCATCTGCTTCACGTTTTTGCTGATAGCAGATGCCGGGACGCCGGTTTTCACCCAGTTGTCCATGCAGAATGCGGCCAGCTGACGCTCCAGGATAGCCGTTGCGTTCAGGAACACACCAGGGGCCTGTACCTGCCCTTGCATCATCTCCAGAGGCTCTTCAAAGAAGAACTGATCGTGCGGGTTCCCCTCAGCCACCGTGATGTTAAGTGCATTGCCGTCTTTACGCCCGGCACGACCAATACGCTGTAAGTAATTAGCCTGCGCGGGTGGAACAGAACAGAGTAATACCGTAGAAAGGTCACCCACATCGATACCCATCTCCAGCGTCGGTGTTGCCGAAAGCAGGTTTATATTCCATGGCTGATTACCGCGGTAGAACGATTGTTCCGTAGCCTCACGATCTTCACGGCTCAGTAATCCGGTATGCTCTGCCCCCTGAACACGAGCGATGTCCATATTATCCCAGTGCCAGGTCACTGTATTTTCAGTTTCCTGATAGCGGCCTTCACAGCGCAGAGAAAGACATGGCGCGTTTCGCCAGTGCCACCCCTGATCGGCCGGTGCCCGAACAACCTCACGACAGCAAGAGCAGTTTAGCTGAACAACATCTCGGCTCACTACCAGCGCTGAAGGTACTAGCCCCCAAGCTTCTTTGCCTTTTGTGTCAAAGTCTTTTACCAACCCGGCCATTTTTAGTGTCGCAAACAGACGTCGTAAAACCGTCTCGGCCAGGCTGCTGATAAACAGATTATTGCCGTTGCTGAGCGTTCGGTTGATCCAATGCTGATACCAGCTGGGGTTGGATTTCGCACCAATCAGACGATGGAAGCCATTTATTTTTTCAAACGAGGCATAGGCCGGTTTACGCGTTTTCGGACCAATAGATGGCATATAGCGTGAAGTTCGCTCCTTCTGCGTCATCATAAAGGTCTTGCCCTCACGACGATAACTTTCGAAAGCCGGATGCAGAACAGCTCCCGCCTGCCGCTGATGCCAAAGAACGCCAATCACCAGGTGTGCCACCTGCTCAACGCTGACCCCAACCATTTCATCACCCAGCTCTTCGACAAGCTGTTGGTGAAGCGTCGTTATCGCTGAATTGAAACGTGCAACATCGATTCCTGCAGCTGCGTAACCGGTGGCCTCCAGCGTACGTCCAATTCGTGCGCGTAGGGTAAATTCGCTGTATACCTCCCAGTCGAGACGAAGAGAAACCAGCTCCGGTAAATCGGAACTCTCTGCCAGCTGGCCTTCGTTCTTCAACGTCTGGTAATCGTTCATCCACTGCATGTTGGGCGCGATGAAGCTCGCGGCAAAATGAGCATCATCCGGTGAACGTTCACGCGTCTGCTGGCAGACACGTGTCGCAAAGGCATCCAACGGTAACGTTTCTTTTTCACCCAACACGCTGGCGATTTGTCCGCGTACCATCAACGGCCAGGTTCGGGCGGTAAAAAAACTGGCGCGGTGTGCGGCATCCTGTACCGAGTCAGAAAACGTAATCAGTTTTTTATGTTCGTTGAACTGGCTGCCATAAAGCTGATGGATCATCACCGCCGACAGGCTGGCTGCCTGTGACCCAAGAATCGAAATACCCTGTTTGCTGTTGCAGTACGGACATTCGTTGGCAAATTCCAGTTCATCCTTACGCTCTTTGAGCATATCCGGGATAAGTACTTGTAGCAGACCAGTATGGCCACAATGCCCGCACTGCACGTTAGATTGCTTATTGAGCTTTAAACAGGAAGGGCACAGCTTCTGGTGAACACCGCTGACAGGTTTATCGTTGTTATCCGGGAAGGCCAGTACAATAGAACGGCCTTTTTCGAAGAACTGACGATAAATACCGTCCAGATCAGTTTCGAGTTGAACGCTCTGACCATGGCGCAGGCTCGCCCACCCGGTAGCATGGCAGTCACGACAGTGAATAACAGGAAGATAATGTTCGCGATCTTCCACCGCGACATCATCAGCAAAAACAAGCTCAGGTGTTTTTGACACGCTGGCAACCAGGCGGCGCATCTCGCGCAACCACAGCTGAGAACGTAGTTGCACAAAAGGCAGAACGGGACGTGCTTTATTCGCCTGTAGGCGCTTTTCCCGATCTTCCTGTTTTTCTGGAACCTCCAGGCGTGCCTGGGCAATCAGTGCCAGAATGCTTTGCAGCACGCGGGTCGCATGCCCGGCGCTTTCCGCCAGCATCACCTGGAGATTTTCCAGGCACTGCTGTTCCGACAAAATACCGCCCTGCAAATCCTCCAGCAGTACGTGCAGGATGCTGTGGTGACGTAACAATGCGCCCAACTCAATACGCTTTTCACGTCCGCGATCGCTGTTCAGATCGGCAGGTAATTGCAGTGAACTATCCGGGAACCACAGCGGAATTTGTCCGTTCAGATAGTCTACCGGGCTGGCGTACGTTTGCGGATCCAGCGCAGCGCTGACATCCTGGCCCGGATACTGACTATACTCGATGGTATAACCTTGCAGATACTCCGCCGCCGTGTAGCGATCCTCGCGAATAACCGCGTCATCGCTAAACGGTTGATCAAAGATCGTTTTCGCGTAATCGAGTAGTTGCCCCAGTTCGTCACCTACGGTAGCCGACGTCCCCACGCAGGCAAAACGCTTGTCATCGACACCGATATGATGCTTTAAGCGGCGCACCAGGCAGGCCAAATCCGACCCCTGCGCACCATCAAACGTATGCAGTTCATCCACCACCAGATAACGCAGTGACCCTGGCTGGTTATAGCGCCAGAGCTTCTGATCGCCGGGGCGCATCAGCAGGTAATCCAGCATCTTATAGTTGGTCAGCAGAATATCCGGCGGGTTCTCGCGCAGGGTATGTTTGCAGGTGATGACTTTATCCGCAGACATCTTTTTGCTGGGCTCGATTTCACTGTCGCCGACAAACAGGCCGACAGTCACTTTGCCATGTAGTTGCGGATCGCTGGCGATGGTTTTGGCGAAACGGCTGGCCTGATCGGTTGCCAGGGCGTTCATCGGGTAAATGATGATCGCTTTAACACCGGCCTCTGATGCCCCAGCACAATGGTTAAGCAGCGGGAACATAAAACATTCCGTTTTACCGGAACCCGTCCCGGTCGCCACCAGCGTCGGCTGAGGCGTCTCGATACCCAGGCGCTGAAACGCCTGCGCCTGATGCGCGTGCGGTGGGAACGGCAGCGTCAGGTTAGGGAAGAAGTTCAGCGGCAAGTCACTTTTACGAAACGGCAGCTGAGCGGAAAGATACGGCCCTTTCAGCAGCGTTTCCGGCTGTGACAGAAATTGCTCCAGCATCGAGACGTTATTGTTTTCTTCACCGTTAAACAGCGGGCTGTTAAGCGGGAAGGCTGCCCGTAAAAAGGAAGCAACACTGTCGGCAACCTGCCGACTGACAACGGAAGGCAGCATCAGGCACTCTCCTTATCTTGTGCAAAGAATGCCCAGGCCACTTTATAATCATCTTCGCGGTCGGGTTTGATAAACGGAGCCTGCCAAATGACGGTTCGGCGCTCGCCTTCATCGCTGCGGGTATAGTCATCAAAAGTGACGCTGACAGTGCCGGTTTGCAGATGCTTGACATCATCCCAGCCGATGGCTTGATCGGTGCAGTCGCCGCCAGTCCATTCAGGGCTGTCGACATCAAAGACAAAACCGTTTTTCAGGTCCGCTTTACGCGCGGTACGCGGCAGACCAACGCCCACCAGCCCTTTGCTTGGGGTAAAGATGATGCGGCCGTTTTGATCATACCAGGTGTCGGCTTCGTTTTGTCGCATTACCGGAAACTGAACGCGATAGATGGTGAGCAGTTCTTCGAGGGTTAATTCCAGCGCCTGCGCCACCAAAACGTCAATTTCCACCAGCGCTTGGCGGCGGCTGTAATCAGAACGCAAAGCACAGTTACGCTGCCATTCTGGGGTCAAATTAGCGAAGAAATCCTGAGGTAACTGCGGAAGATTGCGGCTCCAGTGCTGGACGTTGAATTCTTGGGTATAGCAGGATTGCCAGAGGTCGGCATAACTGCTCACAAGCGATACAAGGCATAGAGCCCGGCTATGTAGCGCTGTACGGTAAGCATCATTTGTAAGTACTGGCAGTTGGTTAATAAGGGAGGTATTAGCATGTCCCATACCAGTACTTTTAACCCGATAATCCAACGGTAGGGAAAGCGTCATTGAAAAATAATCAAGCAATATTTGAGTATTGCTAAATGCTGAACCCAGGCAAGTATTAATGTGGCTTACTCCCGGTGGAACAATTGTTGAAATCAACGTTCTCTCCGAAGATGGCCCTATCATTTCGCGATTAACAAAACGATAATAATCTGTCACCTTTCTCGGCTCATCTTCACCCAGTTCAGTCCACGTAACACGTGGGGTACGTTTAGCATATTCTTGAATGTCACATGCCGGAATGTAGTTTGTTCGCGGCAGATAGTCATCTGGGAGGGTTAATAGATCCAGGCAATCATAATGGCTATTAGCTTCACAAATAGCCCTTGGTGTCTTGTTGAAAGGATTACCCACGAAGAAATGGGGACCTGACAATACCCATTGATAAGCATCTTTTGGATACATTGTTTTCCGCTCGATAGTGCCATCAAGTTGCTGGTTTGTTTCATGCCACATTTCTAGAGAAAAATACTGGCCTTGCAAATCACCTAATCTCCTCGGCTGATTGGCAAATTTTTCCAATACCGCGACAAGTTGTTCTGCATGCAACGCGGGAAGACGAGCCTGTAAAGCCGGAGTATCAGCTTCATCATATAAACGAGCAAATAATGCTAGCTGCTCTTTTGTAACTTGTATAAGCCTGGATTTATGACCTTTAGTATTCCATCGGCTGTAGTATACATCTTGTATGTAACCTTCCTCTTTAATTCCACCAACCAATCCATCGCCTGAATGTTCAAAGCATTCATCAAGTGTTGAGGGAATAAAAAGATTATTTATATTAATAAATCCCACTTCGTTCGATTTGGTAATAGAGTAAACATGTGTACCAAATTTCATTCGACCGTGATCATTTGTTCCAATAAATAGAGAAAACTCATTTTGATATTGGCAATGCAGACGCAACCTTGGATAGATCTCTTCTCTTAAGAGGCCTCCCTTAGGATCGTCATACACACCCTCTGGGTGAACAAACCCTGCCATGCCTTTCTGCGCCCCTAAGCGCCATGCCTGCGGCAGGAAACATTTATACAGATTGGTCTGCACACCACGCAGCACCGAGTAGTTTTGCTGCGCATTCAGGAAGTTTTGCATCCCCTCACAGCCTTCATACTCGCTGCGCCATGCATCTTCCAGCGCCGGAATGGCGTTAAAGGTATCAGCACGCAACATTGCCAGCTTCGAGGCGCTGAGCTTACGCAGCACAAACTCCGGCTCGTAGTCGCCCAGCACGCCAGCTTCCTGCCATTCCACCTTCAGCCACGGCGGGTTTCCGAGCATCAGGTCAAAGCCGCCGCGTTCGGCGAACAGATCGCTGAATTCCAGATCCCAGTGGAAGAAACGATGTTGCTTCTTCAGCGCATCAACAATCGCCAGACGCGGCAAATGGCGGAACAGCACATCGGTTTTCAGGCGACCAGCACCGGAAAACAGCGAAGACTCTTCACGCACCATGCCCTCGTCGGCAAACAGATCGCCGGTGGCCTGTTCTGCGGCTTCAGTGACTCTTTCCGTGACGACAATACCATCGAGCAGAGTCTCCATCTCCATCAGCCACATGCCGCGATCCGGCAGTTCATGCGCTTTGTCGATTGGCCAGAACCACAGCGCGCACCAGTAGTCCATCACCCAACGCAGTTTCTGATAGCTACTGTTATCTTCAAGGCGACCGCTGAAGGTTTCGTCTTTACTGCTTAAAGAAGAGCGGACTTGGACCGTGTTATCCGCAGGCCAAACCGGGTAATTGTCGGCGGTTTTCTGGCGCTCGGCTTTCAGCTGCTGACGGAACGTGTTCCAGAGCGCTTCTACTTTGCCGCTAATGCGCTGCACATCGGCAATCTCATGCGGTGCAAAGCTTTTGGTAAACTCTTTGCGCCAGCTGTCCAACGCTTTGAAATCATCCGGATAGCGCTGCTTAACGGTTTTGTCGCTGTAGTTGGCCATGCCGCTGTCCGGCAGCAGGAAGTGGAAAATCTGCTTCTCTTCGCGTGGAACATTCATCGCCAGCTCGGCCGGTTCGCTGTTAAGCCAGCTCGGATCTTTCGCTTTTTTGTAGGTCAGTTCGCTCTTGTTGAACACCTGACGCCGCGCCCCAACCAGCGAGTTGCCGCAGTGCAGCTGGTAGCCAAACCACGGTACAAATGCATCGCCGCTGATGGCGTTCAGCCACAGCGACACTTCCGCCAGCTCCACCGCCACCGGGTTTAAGTCCACGCCGAATACGTTGTTGTCGGCAATGTACATTTTCACCCGTTGCAGCTCCTGGGTGTAGCGATCCTGAGGAATGCGGCGACCTTCCGCCTGCTGTTTGTGGAACAGGTAAGCTTCCGCCAGCTGGTTGATGGCTTCGTTAAGGAACGCCGCGCTGCCCATCGCCGGTTCGCACACGGTGAGGTTTAAGATGGCATCGGCTTTGGCATGCGGATCGGTAATCGGATCAATCTGCTCTTTAAACAGTTCTTTCAGGGCATACTTGACTAACGATCGGGTCAGTACTTCTGGGGTGTAGTAAGAGGCTGATTTTTCGCGGTCTCGCCCGGCCATGCGGTAGATAAAGCTGCCTTTACGGTGAATACGCAGGCTGCCGTCTTTTTCGTAGACCTTCTCATCGTCGTGGTATTTACCGATCTCGTCTTTGCTAACGAAATAGCCAGTCTCCAGCTCGTTAAACTCTTCTCCAGCTTTTTTCACCTCGTAGAGGTCATCACTGGCAAAGAATCCTCGATAGGAGAGCAGCGCTTCATACACTGCACCTAACTGGTTGATACCCAACTGACGATAGGAGATACGCCCCCGGCGGTTGAAACGTCCTTTACCCGGGCGGCTTAACGACATCGCCTGAATAATTTGTTGCAGGGTTTCGTTGCGAAACACCACGCGGTTAAGAATACGGGTGTTACTCGCTTCAAACAGATGGCTTTCAAGGCGCGGTACGCTGAACTGATGGCTATGAATAGTGATCCGGTCGCCGCTCTCCAGGTCGCCCTGCATTTTCACGCCGCCGCTGTAGCCGTCACGCACCAGTTTGAACAGCATATTCAGGCTATCGTGGAAGTAGCGCCCATTGCGATCTTCTTCGCTGGTCAGCGGGATCATCTCCAGATCGCGCAGCGTTTCCAGGCTGTAGCCCTGTAGATAGGTTTTGGCGGTCATCGGCGCATAGCCCAGTTCCGGGCGCGCTTCGATATAGAACAGGAACAACAGACGATACATATACCGCAGGCATTCGCGGCTCAACTCATCCGGGTTAATAGCACGTTTCCCGGTATAATAAGCCAGCTCGTTGTCGATGAGATAACGCATCGCTTCATTACCCAACAGCTCAATGCTCTCACGCAGGGCATATTTCAGATCTTCCGACACGCCAAACGCATGTTTGTGCGAATTGTCATCCAGCGAATCGAGATATGGCGCACCGCTGCCGGGTAACAGCGAGTCTTTGTGTAACAACACCGACGTCGCTTTCAACGTATCCGTTTCACGACGGCTTAAAATTTCTTCAAAATCAAAACGCAGCAGACGGTTTTGCGCCCACTTAGTACGATCCAGCAATAACAGCTGGCGATTGCCAAGCAGCAGTACAAAACGCGGCGGTTCATTTTGCGTGAAGACCACCGTGGAGAGCAGATCCTGCCAGCTACGGTATTCGCCGTTCGCTTTTTTACGCAGACTGTCGCGCTTATGTTTATCGGTATCTGCCGGGAACTGCGCGGTCAACAGCGACAGCGCCAGCGGATCCAGCGTTCCTTCATCCTGATCATGTGCTTCAACAATCCACAGCCACGGGCTGCCGTCGGTACTGTTGTAACGAGCCAGTACCGGCAAAGGCGTATCGTCATCCAGCATCTGAATGTGCGGATTGAGTTCATAACCCAATGCCTTTAACAGCGGCTGCCAGCGACTGCGCTGATCGGCAAGACGCTGTGGGATCTGGCGCTGTTTTTCATGTTCAGTGAGTTTACGGAAAAACTCTGTCGCCAGGCTGTTAAGCTGGTTCCACGGTGCGCGGTAGCCCGCCTCAACCTCTTTGCCCAGCTCACGGGCTGCGCGTTCAGCTTCGCGAGCGGCATTTTCCTGGTTAATCCAGGGTTCCAGTACATCGCGGATATCGCTGGTAAAGACTTCGCCCAGATAGTGGTTAGAGTAAAACTCGTTTTCGTTATTAATACCGACCAGCGCCATGATTAGCCCTCCGCTCCGGTGATTACAGCAATAACCTGGATGTATGGCTCTTTTTCGGTGGTCATGGTGTCCTCAATCCATTGGATGTAGCTGTCAAAATTGTGTTCGATTTCGCGCTGACGTTGTTCTTTGCGGCTCTGTTTCACTGAAAGCTGCTGTTTATTATCGGCAAAATCCAGCTCCAGTTGACTCAACTGACGCCCACGCAGAACGTCCAGCTTTTGCAGATGCTCATTGAGCTGCTGATTGATATGCTCCTCAAAAGCATTTCGATCGTGAACAAACACATCCCGCGCATGGGCGATTGCCGCTTCCAGCAGATCCTGCTGACGCTGGTGGTTACGATCTTTACCACCACTGTTAGTCAGTTTGCTTCTCAATTGCGGATGTCGTTTCAGGAACTCAGCAAAGGGAAGGCTACCGCTTAACGTTTCGTGGTTAAAGCTCACCACCAACCACGGATTCACCATCGGGTGCGACTTACGGTTCGGGAACAGCCCGGAAAGGATGAAGTGATCTTCATCAGGCTCAAACAGGTGCGGCAGGCGCATCACCGGAGCCTGGTGGCGACCAAAGGCAGACTGAATTTTGTCGTCTAACCACTGCACGACCGGGTTAATTTGCCAGAGATACTGCACATCGGGCCAGGCATGTTGCTCACCGCGCGCACGCGAAATGGCTTCCGTGATAACGGTTTTGTCCTGGCTTAGATAAAGCTGCCAGTTTTCCGGCGCAATTTCCGGCGGTAACTGGTTAAAGCGACGGCGTAACTCCTCCGGTGCGACCAGCGATAAGGTGTTATCAGGCAAGGTATTGTATTGCACGGTCTGGCCGCAGGCCTTCAGATAGCCTAGCGCTTTTTCGCAGTATGCCTGCTCATTATCAAACAGACTAATGTCGCTTTCGGTCACGATCGAAGCATCGCTGGACACTGCGCTGCAGATTTCGCCAAACAGGTCGTGTTCAGAATTTTCAGTGACATTGCTATTCAACAGGTCGTCGAACAGGCTGGCGCCATCGTCCTGCATCATGAATTCAGCAACCTGCTCCTCTTCCTCTTCCTGGGTAAATTTGCCGGTAAATTCGGAACTGTCGCCAATATTCTTCTGCGCCTGTTCGTCTTTATTGATCAGCACTTCCAGCACACGCATATCACCGTTGATCTGCGGTTCGCTGGCTTCAGTCAGCAAGTAGCGGATCTGTGGCTGGTGTTTTTGCCCATAGCGGTCAATACGTCCGTTACGCTGCTGGAATACCATCAGCGACCACGGAATATCGAAGTGAATCATTTTATGGCTGAGGTGGTGCAGGTTGATACCTTCAGACGCGACATCCGAGCAGATGAGCAGGCGCAGCGGAGACTGGGATTTGCCAAACGCTTCGACGGTTTCCATCAGAACTGTATCGCCCTGATCGCCTCGCAACGTGGCAATTTGATCGTCTTTCAGCTTGAGATCGGAACGCAGTTGCTGCTCAAGGAACTCGAGCGTTTTGATACTCTCGGTAAAGATCACCAAACGATCTTCTGTGTTATTCGCTTTCCAGCGGAGATCGTTACGGATGGTCTCAAGCAACAACTGATACTTGCTGAACTGACTGGCATCAATATTATTGAGCGCCAGCAGCAGTGACTCTAATTCGTTAATCTGGCTCTGACTGTTTATTTCTTTGCGGTTATCAAGCCGCTTCAGGCGGTTAGCCACCACGCTTGCACATGCCATTGGACTGGAGAACAACGCTTTTTCGAGCGTAATTTTGAACAGGCGGCCTTTATTTGACCGCGAGTCTTCATCATCATCGTCACGGAACTGACTCTCAACCAATCGGCGATAGGCTTCCTCTTCAGCTCCGGTTGCCGGGTGCATCAATTTGACGATATTACGTTCCGGAAACTCGCCAGCCATCTGATCTTTCACGTCTTTTTTGAAGCGACGCACAACAAGATTTTTATCGGCAAAATCGGCGTATTCATACTCTTTCGGATTGGCAATGGCCGTCGGGTCGAGCATGTTCATCAGGCTGGCAAAACTTTCAGCCTTACCGTCATGCGGCGTAGCTGAAAGCATAATCAACGTATCGCTGCGCCCGGCGAGCAATTTTGCCAGTTTGCTGCGCAAAGAGCTGGTCCCACGTTCAGCGACATTATGCGCTTCATCGATAACAATAATATCCCACCAGGCGTTTTCCAGGTGGTGGCGATATTCGATGTCCTGTTTCAGGGTATCGATGGAGATAATGGTCTTATCGAAATAATGGAACGGGTTGTGGTTGGTTGGGATGCGGTTACGCACCTTTTGTAAACCAGCGGAGTCAAGCCGCGTCAACGGAATAGCAAAACGGCTCCAGAACTCTTTCTGGAATTGCGTAAGCATAGATTTAACCGCCAGCACCAGAATGCGTTTGCCACGTCCACGGCGAATCAGTTCTGAAACCAGGATACCGGCTTCCAGCGTTTTACCCAGCCCTACCGCATCAGCAATTAGTATCCGCTGGCGCGGCTGTGCCAGTGCCATGCGTGTGGGATCGAGCTGAAAGGGCATGGAGTCCATCGCAGCCTGATGTCCAAAATGGACTTTGCTGTCAGTCGGGACACGTTGGCGTAGCTGGCTCTCTATGTACAATTGAGCCGCCTGGTAATTAGCTGACTCATCTTCCACCAGATTTGTTTTTGCTGGATCAAGAATCTCGACTTTTTGCTCCAGCTTTGTCAGAAACAGCCCTTCTTTACCGCGTACCAGCTCCGAAATGCCATCACAGGTCAGCAGGTAACCACCATCTCCGCTGTCATCCGCCCGGCGAATGCGCCACTCTGCATCACGAATAACCACCCGCATTCCAGGTGCATAATTTTGCTTATTCATCGGTTTTTCTGTCTGTATGAGGCAGTGGTGATAACACTATCCCGAGCGATATGTCGCTGCACACTGCGATAAAAAAGAGGGCTTTAAAGATAACATGAAGGGTGGCGTCAGGGGGGATAAAATGGAATGTAATACGCAGAAATAACGCATAAATTTCAAACAGCGATAGTTAAAAAGTGAGCTGAGTCAACTCCCCCACACTGAGTCGGTGGGGGAGAATTCGTTTAGCCTGCGATGATATAACTCTTCAATCCATTATCCGGGGCTATAACCAATGCCCGGCATGTTGCCAGGCGCTCGACCTGATTCGGTATTCGTCCTGAAAAATCGAAGAATGTGTCACCTGTACAACGCCAGTAACTCAGTCCCATATCGAGCAACACATAATGTTCACTGCCATCGCTGAAGGTCACGGTCAGTTCTCGTCCGTGATCGGTGTTCTGATTATCTCCTGCTAACCATGAGATTTTCCCTGACCAGGCTGGCCCAAGGTAGCCCTCTTCCAGCAACGTGGTCATAACTTGCTGGCGATCCTGCTCATCAAGCCATGCGTTATAGAGTGAATCGTGTTGGCGAGAACTGTACTCTAACTTTTTAACTGAAACAGTGAGTTCGGCACGTTCTGCCAGCCCCTGTTCAACCAATTCCGTCAAAATTTCACCTAACAAACGTACAGTAAATGGGCTATTGAGATAACGATCACTATAATGGACGTGAGTAATTTCGCGTCCATTAGTAAAAACCTTCTTCCAGCCAGCATGCTGCTGAGCTATCAGTGCCCAGAAACGCGAACCAAAACCTTCCACCTGACCGTCAAGTTGTTGGCTGAGATTGATGCGTACCGCCCCGGCGGGCAATGCTGGCAGTAAGTCTTCTGCACTCAAAGTCTGACCCGAGAATGTTTTTCTGGACGCCCCTTTAATCGTCACTACCGGCGATGCCGAGCTTTGTCCCCATAATTCACCGGGCGAAACGGTGGCACTGTCGGCAGCGGCCCACTGTTGGGTTTGCCCCTCACGAGTGACCTGTGCCAGTAAGTGCCCATTCCCTTGCACAAGTTGCGCAGTGTCTATAGATTTCACTTGCAAGCATTCACCCGGTATCGCCGCTAGCGCGGAAAGCTGATGTCTGGTGCTATCAGCTAAGTTTTCCAGCTGCGTGGCAATCAGCAACTCAACATTGCCCCCAGAGGAAGCAAACTGGAGTAACTCTTTAAATAATGGCCATTGCGCAAAACTCCACTGTTCCTGCGACCCAGCAAGAACCAACGAGCAAGAATCATAAACATCGCTGTTCAGGCATTGCGCAATACGCAAACTGAGTGGGTTGGTTTCAACCCGACTACTTTCTCCGAAGTACTGATATTCTGGCGCGAGATTAAGCCGCTGTAGACGAAGATTAGTGAGCAGGGTTAATGCCTGGTGACGATCTAATTTGCCGACATAATGCTGACTGTCGTAGCTGAGCAAGCAGTGGTGGCAGAATTTATCACAGCTGCAATCGAGCAATTTTCTGGCGTAATTAAAGACATCCGACCAATTATCGATCAATTGCACTGCATAACCCGCACCACCAGCATTATTATCGTAAATAAAGATAGAATATCCAGTGAAGCCATCGATATCGCGCGCTTGCTGTGTCGTCACGCCCAGCTCAGTATTTTCGATACCCAATTTATGCGCTAATCCTTCACGCAAAGCAACCGCAAGGGAACGCGCGGCAACATCATCCCTGATCAGTAAGCCACTATCATCACTGAGTTGCAGCTCAACCATATCTGTACGGCTGCTATATCCCAACCACAGATCTTTATGAACATGACCGTGGCACAATTTATTGTTCCCCTGCCGATCATTACTACCGCCTCTCAACAGGTAGTGTGTATTTTCCTTCTCCGGGTTCTTTAGATTCTCCGGAGTACGCTGGGGCTGGGTTTGAGATTCTGCCCGGCCACAGGAAAGACAAATTGCGTAGCCATGACCAAATTCACCCTCACTAAAGTGGAACAATTCCCCGCTATGACTAAAACGGTAACGTCCGAGTCCAGCATCGGGTAAGGAGACCCATACCGAAGAAGGTACAAGAACACGAGGATCTTTCCAGGGAAGTTGCGCAGGCATGGATACATCATTATGTGCCTGATAACGAATGTCTGTCGCGAAACCGACAGGCTGTAAATACCGCTTCACATCAAGCTGCTGTATATCTGCCTTGCAGTGGCAACATTCGACAGGCCGGGTGGCGCTGGTCGCTCCCGCGCCGCATTTACGGCAATGCCAGAACCACGGAATATGATGATCGCCAGACAGCTCCTGCCCGCTGGCAAGTACTTTACCAAGCATAATACCCGAGGAACGATATACTTTTCCGCCCAATACCACATCAGCACCAGGAGCATATTCACGTAATGCTGTGGGCAGGTCACGGCTGGGCAGTTTTTCAATGCGGCGAGAAAAGTTTTCTCCCCCTTCATTAGGGTCAGCCTGAGTGGCTTTTATTGCGCGACGTCTTTCCAGTTCATCCGCAGTCAGATAATTGAAATTGACCACGCCAACCGGGAAACCATGACCCGGCAGGAACGCTTCACTGATGAGTTTAGAAAACAGATAAGCACCGCGATAATCACGAAGCTGATAAGTGATTGCTTTGCCTGCTGGCGTTTCTTCCCACGCGCTGTTATCTGCTTTCAACGCTTCGATGTTTTCCAACAGTATGGCAAG
>NZ_SDFT01000125.1:0-18521 GCF_004916815.1 Pantoea sp. R102 | reverse complement strand
AACTGCCAGGCATCAAATTTAGTGTGCTGATATGGCTCAGTTGGTAGAGCGCACCCTTGGTAAGGGTGAGGTCCCCAGTTCGACTCTGGGTATCAGCACCAGTTATGGCATGAGTTCGGTTTAAAAGAATTTGCCTGGCGGCAACAGCGCGGTGGTCCCACCTGACCCCATGCCGAACTCAGAAGTGAAACGCCGTAGCGCCGATGGTAGTGTGGGGCCTCCCCATGCGAGAGTAGGGAACTGCCAGGCATCAAACACGAAAGCCCTGAACATCTGTTCAGGGCTTTTTTGTTTTCCGCGGTGACCTTTAGCGCAATAAAAACCCTCAATAAAATCCACAGACATAAAAAAGCCCCTGCCAGGCTGGCAAGGGCTGAATAATGCGGCTAATCGTGTTCGCTTAGTGGATAACCTGCGACAGAAACGCCCGGGTCCGCTCGGATTTCGGATTCGCAAAGAACTCTTCCGGCGGCGCCATCTCCACGATTTCACCGCGATCCATAAAGATCACCCGATCGGCAACCGTGCGCGCAAAGCCCATCTCATGCGTCACACACAGCATCGTCATTCCGTCTTCCGCCAGACCGATCATGGTATCCAGCACCTCTTTAACCATCTCAGGATCGAGCGCGGAGGTGGGTTCATCGAATAACATAATCTTCGGCTTCATACACAGCGAACGGGCGATGGCCACGCGCTGCTGCTGACCGCCAGAGAGCTGCCCGGGAAACTTATGAGCATGCTCAGCAATGCGCACGCGCTGCAGATAGTGCATCGCCAGTTCTTCGGCCTCTTTCTTTGGCATCTTGCGTACCCACATCGGAGCCAGCGTGCAGTTCTGCAGAACGGTCAGATGCGGGAAGAGATTGAAGTGCTGAAATACCATGCCGACTTCAGTGCGCACGCGTTCAATATTGCGTACATCATCATTCAGGTGGATGCCGTCTACGACAATCCGTCCCTGCTGATGCTCTTCCAGATGGTTGATGCAGCGAATGGTGGTAGATTTACCGGAACCCGAAGGGCCGCACAGCACGATACGCTCGCGCGGTTTCACCTGCAGGTTGATATCTTTCAGCACGTGGAACTGCCCGTACCATTTGTTCACGTTTTCGAGCGTAATCATCATGGCGTTAGCCGCCGTTGTCATTGTTTGTGTCATGTAAAACCTCAGTGCGATTTACGCCCGGTGTGGAAGCGCTTCTCCAGATACTGGCTATAGCGCGACATGCTAAAACAGAAAATCCAGTAAACCAGTGCAGCGAAGACATAACCTTCGGTCGACATACCCAGCCATGTAGGGTCGACGGTTGCCTGCTGCACGCTACTGAACAGATCGAACAGGCCGATGATGATCACCAGGCTGGTATCTTTAAACAGCGCGATGATGGTGTTCACCAGACCGGGAATGGTCAGCTTGAGCGCCTGCGGTAAAATCACCAGCGCCTGGGTTTTCCAGTAGCCGAGCGCCAGCGACTCTGCCGCTTCGTACTGGCCTTTAGGCAGGGCCTGCAGCCCGCCACGTACCACTTCGGCGACATACGCCGACTGGAACAGGATCACGCCAACCAGCGCACGCACCAGTTTGTCTATCGTGGTGCCCTCCGCCATAAACAGCGGCAGCATCACTGAAGACATGAACAGCACGGTAATCAGCGGTACGCCACGCCAGAACTCAATGAAAATCACTGACAGGGTGCGCACCACCGGCATTTTAGAGCGACGGCCCAGCGCCAGCAGAATGCCGAGCGGCAGCGCCCCGGCAATGCCGACAGATGCGATAATCAGCGTCAGCGTCAGGCCGCCCCACTGGCGCGTTTCCACGCGGTCCAGCCCGAAATAGCCGCCATACAGCAGCAGCCAGACGACGACCGGATAGATCACCGCCCAGCAGGCGATATAGCGGCCGCGGCGCGGCATGGATTTGATAAACATCGGCACAATCGACAGCAGGCCAATCACCAGCGCCAGATTGATGCGCCAGCGCAGCTCATGCGGATAGAGCCCGTACATGAACTGGCCAAAGCGCGCGTGGATAAAGACCCAGCAGGCGCCCGCTTTCGTACAGTCCGCACGGGTTTCGCCAATCCAGTTAGCCTGGAAGATCAACCAGTTCAGCGCCGGCGGGATAACGCTCCAGATAATCCACAGGCTGAGTAACGTGAGCAGCGTATTCAGCCAGCTGGAGAACAGGTTTTTACGCGCCCAGAGCCAGGCTTTACCCAGTGGATTGCCCGACACCGGCGGCGTTTCGTGTGTGGTCACAGACATAATGGTTCCGTTCTCTTAACGCTCAACCAGCGCAATTTTGCGGTTATAGAGGTTCATCAGCAGCGAAATGAGCAGACTGATAATCAGATAAACCGCCATGGTGATGGCAATGGTTTCAATTGCCTGGCCGGTCTGATTCAGTACGGTGCCAGCAAACAGCGACACCATATCCGGATAGCCGATAGCGGCCGCCAGCGAGGAGTTTTTTACGATGTTAAGGTACTGGCTGGTGAGCGGCGGGATAATCACGCGCATCGCCTGCGGAATGATCACCTGACGCAGTGTAACCGGGTTGGGCAGCCCGAGCGAACGTGCCGCTTCGCTCTGACCATGCGGTACTGACTGAATCCCGGCGCGAATTACCTCAGCAATAAAGGAAGAGGTGTAGATCGACAGTGCCAGCGTCAGCGCTGCCAGTTCCGGAATCATGGCAAAGCCACCGCGGAAGTTGAAACCGCGCAGCTCGGGCACATCCCAGTGCGTGGCGGCACCAAACAGCGTATGGGCGATCAGCGGCAGCAGCACAATTAAACCGGCCGCAGCGGGCCAGGTGCGGCGCAGCTGACCGGTTTTCAGCTGATGCTTGCGGTTAAAGCGGAACAGCGCGGCGCTGGCGGCGATGGCAATCGCCAGCGCGATCAGGAATGGCCAGGTGCCGGGTGCATACTCCGGCCACGGTATATACAAACCGCGGTTGCTGACAAAAGCCAGATCGAACGCGTTCAGTGCCTGACGCGGGCCCGGCAGATTGCGCAGCACGGCAAAGTACCAGAAGAAGATTTGCAGCAGCGGCGGGATATTACGGAACGTCTCGATATAAATGGTCGACAGCTTGCGCAGCAGCCAGTTATCCGACAGGCGCGCCAGACCGATGGCGAAGCCGAGGATGGAGGCGAAGACAATACAGAGCGCGGAGACCAGCAGGGTGTTGGTTAACCCGACCATAAACACGCGCGCGTAGGTATCGCCTTCGCTGTAATCGATCAGATGCTGGACGATGCCGAAACCGGCGTTGCGCTCAAGAAAGCCAAAGCCGGAGGTGATACCGCGATTGGCAAGGTTGATCACCGTGTTGTGGATCAGATAACCCACCACAGCAAACACCGCCACAATCGCGACAATCTGGTAAAGCCAGGCGCGAACCGTAGGATTACCGAACGAAAAATCCCTTTTCACGGTTGGGCGTTGCGACATGTTAAAACCTCAGTGAAGAATACGCGTGGGCACCGCAGGATGCGGTGCCCGACTGGCAGAAAACGATTAACGCACTGGCGGAGCGTACTGGATGCCGCCCTGGTTCCAGAGCGCATTCTGGCCACGTGCAATTTTCAGCGCGCTGTCTTTACCGACGTTACGATCGAAAACTTCCTGATAGTTACCAACCTGTTTGATGATGTTGTACGCCCATTTGTTGTCGAGCTTCAGGTCTTTACCGAAATCACCTTCAGCGCCCAGCAGGTGTGCCATATCTGGCGTGGTAGGTTTCGCCGCCATCTCATCGACGTTCTTCGAGCTGATGCCCATCTCTTCGGCATTCAGCATGGCGAACAGCGACCATTTCACGATGGTGAACCAGTCATCATCACCGCGACGGACGACCGGGCCCAGCGGCTCTTTCGAAATCACTTCTGGCAGTACGATAAAGTCATCCGGCTTGCCCAGCTTGATGCGCAGCGCATACAGCTGTGACTGGTCAGAAGAGAGGGTATCGCAGCGGCCGCTATCCAGCGCTTTGGCAGACTCATCAGAGCGGTCGAAGGTGACCGGCGTGTACTGCATTTTGTTAGCTTTAAAGTAGTCGGCCACGTTCAGCTCGGTATCGGTACCGGCCTGGATACACACGGTGGCACCATCCAGCTCTTTGGCACTTTTCAGACCGGCTTTCTTATGGGTCAGGAAGCCGATGCCGTCATAATAGTTTACGCCGGCGAACAGGAAGCCCATGCCGCCATCGCGTGATGAGGTCCAGGTGGTGTTACGCGACAGGATATCCACCTCGCCTGACTGCAGCGCAGTGAAGCGCTCTTTGGCGGTCAGCGGGGTGTATTTTACTTTGCTGGCATCGCCGAAGACCGCAGCGGCAGCGGCGCGGCACACGTCAACATCGATACCGGTGAATTTGCCGCTGGCGTCAGCGTAGGAGAACCCTGGCAGACCATCGCTGATACCGCACTGTATAAACCCTTTCTTCTTAATGGCGTCCAGCGTGGTGCCTGCGTGCGCCTGCTGGGTCACGGCGAACAGCGAGGCGGCAGCAATCAGGGTGGAAAGCATCATCTTTTTCATAAAGCATCCTGTGTGGCGAGATCGTGTGTTGTTATGTTTGCGCGCACTTTACTGTGCGCTTATTTCTTTCTGTGGCGTTTAGCCATCCACGACACTGCAAAGCTGATGCCAGGTTTGCAGAATCCTGAATTCACTGGAAAGATCTTTTAATAAACGGACGTATCCGGAAAGTTGTCGCTACTATCGCGCACCAAAAGGCAGCATGACGAGTCGCCACGATCACAAATAGTGCAAAAAGTTTCACTATATGGAAGCAGTGTGAGCTAACGCTCATGAACAGGTGTACGGCAAAGTGGAATTACCGCTGAAGCGGTTCAGGATCACAAACAAAGCGGGCTGAGGGGCGAGCGGGAGGTTTTTTTCTGCGCAAAAACAGGGCAGGGCAGCGGCCCTGAGAGAGATGAGCTATCACGCCGGCGATTGCAACTATCGTTACCATTTTGACGATAATCGTTTCACGCGGTGTTAACAGGCGGGAAATACAAACAAAAACGCCAGCCCAAAGGCTGGCGTTATCGCAGCAAGGAACCAGAACGCTTAGTTCATGCCGTATTTTTTCAGCTTCTTACGCAGCGTACCGCGGTTGATGCCCATCATCAGGGCAGCGCGGGTCTGGTTGCCACGGGTATACTGCATCACCATGTCCAACAGAGGCTGCTCGACTTCAGCCAGTACCAGCTCATACAGGTCACTTACATCCTGACCGTTCAGTTGAGCAAAATAGTTCTTCAGTGCCTGTTTAACCGAATCACGCAGAGGCTTTTGCGTCACCTGATCCTGTGAGTTAACGGTAGAAACGGTCAGTACGTCAGAATTTACGCGTTGTTCGAACATAGTTCTTTCAGCTCTTTATTTCGTTTACGCAAGATTTTCGAAGTATGCCTCCAACGCCTCCAGCTGTTCGCTGGCATCCTCTATGGCGTTGAATGTGCGCCGAAACTGGTCGTCAGGGGCACTTTCCTGCAAATACCAGGAAACGTGTTTTCGGGCAATACGGTATCCCTTGCGCTGACCGTAAAAGTCGTGCAGCTCCCGTATGTGTCCAATCAGCATATGCTTCACTTCAGCCAGCGGCTTCGGTGCCAGCAGCTCCCCTGTGTCCAGATAATGCTGGATTTCCCGGAAGATCCACGGTCTTCCCTGAGCAGCGCGTCCCACCATCAGAGCATCGGCTCCGGTGTAGTCGAGCACTGCCCTGGCTTTGTGCGGGTCAGTAATGTCACCATTCGCGATAATCGGAATAGCGACGCTCTGCTTAACTGTCCGAATGCTGTCGTATTCAGCTTGCCCTTCAAACAAACAGGCGCGCGTGCGGCCATGAATGGTCAGGGCCTGAATACCACAGCGTTCAGCCAATTGGGCAATCTCTACACAATTACGATTTTCTTTGTCCCAGCCGGTGCGAATCTTCAGCGTAACCGGTACATCGACTGCGTTCACCACCGCACGGAGGATTGACTCCACCAGCTGCGGATGCTGCAGCAGCGCTGAACCTGCCATCTTACGATTCACTTTTTTAGCCGGGCAGCCCATGTTGATGTCGATAACCTGTGCACCGGACGCAACATTAATACGCGCGGCGGCGGCCATCTCATCGGGATCGCAACCCGCAATTTGCACGGCGCGAATACCGGGCTCGTCACTATGCACCATACGCAAACGCGATTTGTCACTGGCCCAGACTTCCGGGTTCGATGACAGCATCTCGGAGACAGTCATACCGGCGCCGTTGTCATAACACAGGGTGCGAAATGGCTTGTCGGATACTCCGGCCATAGGCGCAGCGATGAGTCGATTACGTAGCTGGTGATGTCCAATGCGCATGAAAAAGAAGTGACCCTAACTGTTCGCAAGGCGGCGTATATTACGCATTTTTTCCGGAAGATGAAAGGCCAAACTTTGAACAATTCGCCGTTTAAGATCAGGGAAATGGGGCTTAGCAGCGGGGTATTCATCATTACTTGTTTAAATTCAGTGTATTACAAAAATACGCTGAAATTGTGAGCAAAAGTTTTTCCAAAAATATGCGCTGAATCACAACATAAAAACCGCCACTTCCGCGAATCGGCAAGAGAAATGGCGGTGATTTGATTGAAAAGTGAACGGTTTATTTACGTTTGGTGAGTATTTCGTTACTCAACCACCAGCCGGCCATTGAGCGGCTGCACCGGGCGGCTGTTACCGTGTTCGCCCAGCACCGCGCTGAAGGCCTGCAGCTGCTGTGCGGAAGCCGTTACCGGTTGCTTCATCACCAGCCAGCGCACGCCTTCACTGCACGGTGGCGTGGTGAGTGAACCGCTGAAGCGGTAGTAACGGCGATCGGCGGGCAGCAGTGGCGTAATATCGACATCCTGCTGCAGCGTAGCCGGCTGATTGACCTGCGCCGGCAGCGTATCCAGCAGCGTCGTCAGCACCGGATTTGCCGCACCGGCTTCGAACATCACCCCGATCACCGCCAGCTGCTGCTGCTCGTCACTGAATACAAAGTGGCCCTCAAGCGGATAGCGTTTGCCGTCGATCAGGTTTTCGCTCGGGGTGTGGAAGTGAAACTGCTTCAGCGTGAAGGTCTCGCCGTCCAGCGTCAGCGTATCACCCTGCTGCAGGTTGATCTGCACGGTGTGGCCGTTGTTAACAATGGCGGCCTGGCGCGCCTGCAGTTCCAGCGTCAGCGCCGGCAGACTGGCATGCAGCGCCTGGCGAATATCAATCGGCGACTGATTCACGCCCTGCTTGCAGACGTGAAAATCAGGGGACAGGTCGCCCCACTGCTGTGGCTGAGCATAATCCCAGGCGGCAGCCTGAACGTGAGCAAAAGGCGCTGCTGCCAGCAGCAGAGCGATCAGTGTGTGTTTGCTTTTCATCATCATTTATTCACTAAGCGATATATCAATGTTATGTGCCGCGCACGGCACGGTTAACAGGGATAGCGCTATCGCCTGGTGCAGCAGTCTACTGATTTCAATGTAAAGAAACGGCAGGAAAACGGGGCTGGCGGGGATTTGAGACAGGTCTCAGGCGGGCGAAATCGGGCCAGCAGTTGCTGGCCCATGCGTCGGTTAGCGGCGCACGCCAGTGATGCGGCACCACTCCTCTTTTTCCGCCACGGCGTCCAGCGCAAAACGCTCCGCATAGGCTTCACACACGCTTTCCGCCTGGCTGGCCAGCACGCCGGACAGACCAAGATGGCCGCCGGCTTTCGGCAGCACGCTAATCAGCGGCGCCAGTTCGCGCAGCGGACCGGCGAGGATATTGGCGACCACCACATCCGCCTGCAGGTTTTCCGGCTGCTGGTGCGGCAGATACAGCGACAGGCGGTCGGCCACGCCGTTGCGTTCGGCGTTATCCCGGCTGGCCTGGATCGCCTGCGGATCGATATCAATGCCGATCGCCTGGGCTGCACCGAGTTTCAGCGCGGCGATGGCCAGAATGCCGGAGCCACAGCCGAAATCGATCACCGTTTTGCCCTGCAGATCGAGGCCATCCAGCCAGCTCAGGCACAGCGACGTGGTGGGATGGGTGCCGGTACCAAAGGCCAGACCGGGATCAAGCATCACGTTGACTGCATCCGGATCCGGCACGTCGCGCCAGCTGGGGCAGATCCACAGGCGTTCACCGAAGCGCATCGGATGGAAGTTATCCATCCATTCGCGCTCCCAGTCTTTATCCTCGATCTGTTCGATCTTATGGCGGAAACCCGATCCCAGCAGCGGATGCTGGCTCAGTTCAGCCACTACGTCGTCCATGGCGGTTTCCGCGTCGAACAGGCCAGTCACATCGGTATCGCCCCACAGGCGGGTTTCACCGGGCAGCGGCTCATACACCGGGTTGTCGTGCGTGTCCTGAAAGGTGACTGACACCGCACCGGCGTCCATCAGCGCGTCGCTGAGGGTTTCGGCGTGCTCGCCGGTGCTGTTAATTTTGATTTGAATCCATGGCATAGCGTTTCTCTTTTATTCCAGGGCAGCATCGCGTGCGTCAGGCGCGCTGCCGAACAGATTACCCACCAGGAAGGCCAGCAGGCTTAATGTCAACGATGGCACGATAGGGTGAAAGCCCCACAGTTCGATTTTCAGGCTGGCAAGCAGCGTATAGCATCCGGCTCCCACCAGCATGCCACTGATGGCGCCCGCCGCATTGGCGCGCTCCCAGTACAGTCCCAGCACCAGCGGCCACAGAAAGACCGCTTCAAGGCCACCGAACGCCAGCAGGTTGAGCCAGATAATCATATCTGGCGGATTCCAGGCCGCCAGCAGCAGCAGCAGGCCGAGCACAAAGGTGATGGTGCCGGAGAGCAGCCGCAAACGCGCCTCGTTCTCGCTGTGCTGCGGCGCAATGCGCAGGTAAAGATCTTTGATCAGCGTAGCGGACGATTGCAGCAGCTGCGCATTAATCGTCGACATGATCGCCGCCATTGGCGCCGCGAGGAACACGCCAGCCGCCATGGGTGGCAGCACGGTGATCATCAGCGTCGGGATCACGCGATCCGGAATCGCCAGATCAGGCAGTACCGCGCGGCCGAGTGCGCCGGCCAGATGCATGCCGAGCATCAGTATCACTACCACGATAGTGCCAAGGATAATTCCACGGTGCAGCGCTTTGCTGTCTTTGTAGGAAATACAGCGCACGGCAGTATGCGGCAGCCCAATCACGCCAAAGCACACCAGCACGGCAAACGAGCTGAGGAAGGTCGGATTGATGACGTTGCCGACGCCTTCCGGTGACACCAGCTGCGGATCGATGCTGCGCAGTTTGGTGACCGCCGTTTCCAGTCCACCTGCCTGATGGATGACGGCAAACAGTAGCAGGAAGGTGCCAATCAGCATCACCAGCCCTTGCATGGCATCGTTGAGCACGCTGGCGCGAAAGCCGCCAAACGCGGTATACAGCGCGATGGTGCCGCCAAAAATCAGCAGCCCGGTGTCATAAGGAATACCGGCGGCCGTCTCCAGCAGGCGCGCGCCGCCGATGAACTGTACCGTCATGGCACCAATAAACGCCACCAGCAGGCTGATACTGGCCAGCCAGATGAGCAGCGGACTGCGGTAGCGGCCATACAGCATGTCATTGAGCGTCACCGCGTTGTAGCGTCGTGCCAGAATCGCGAATTTTTTGCCCAGCACGCCGAGCGACAGCCAGACCGCCGGCACCTGGATCATCGCCAGCAGTACCCAGCCCAGCCCGTATTTATACGCCGCGCCCGGCCCGCCAATAAATGAGCTGGCGCTGATGAAAGTGGTGGTGATGGTCATCGCCAGCACAAAACCGCCCATCGAGCGACTGCCGAGGAAATACTCACTCAGGAAGTTGCCGTGGCGCTGTTTGCGCATGGCAAACACCGACAGCCCGGCAATCAGCACCAGATAGGCCAGCAGTGGCAGAATGATTTCAGTTTCCATCGTGGTCCTCCAGAGACATATCGCGGAACACCACGCGCACCATCAGCCAGCACAGGCCAATGAACAGCACGGGCGCGAACACGCAGGAGAACTCAAACCAGCGCGGTAAACCGGTGAAACCGCTTTGTGTGCCGCCGAGCCATGCGGACACGCCCCAGACGGCGAGGTACGCCAGCGTCAGGTACAGCGACCAGCGCGCCTCTTTGTTAGCTTGCAAAAAACGCCCATCCATCATGCAACCTCAAAGGCAACAAAAATGAAAAAGGCCGGTTTAACCGGCCTCTGCATTGCTCTGCGCTGCGCTTACTTCTCGTGCAGGCCGAGTTTTTTCTCCAGATAGTGGATGTTAGTACCACCCTGCTGGAAGTTTTCGTCGGTCATGATGCGCATCTGCAGCTCGACGTTAGTCTTGATGCCGTCGATGATCAGTTCCGCCAGCGCATTTTTCATGCGCGCGATAGCCACGTCACGGTTTTCGCCGTAGGTGATCAGTTTACCAATCATTGAGTCGTAGTACGGCGGCACGCTGTAGCCGGCATAGATGTGCGATTCCCAGCGCACGCCAAAACCGCCTGGCGCGTGGAAACGGGTGATCTTGCCCGGGCTCGGCAGGAAGGTGTTTGGGTCTTCGGCGTTGATACGGCACTCGACCGCATGACCGCGCACCACCACATCTTCCTGTTTGATTGACAGCGGCTGACCGGCAGCAATACGCAGCTGCTCTTTGATCAGGTCGACGCCAGTGATCATCTCGGTGACCGGATGTTCCACCTGAATACGGGTGTTCATCTCGATGAAGTAGAACTCACCGTTTTCATACAGGAACTCGAAGGTACCGGCACCGCGATAGCCGATCTCCACGCAGGCGTTAGAGCAGCGCTCGCCGATGTAGCGACGCAGTTCCGGCGTGATGCCGGGTGCTGGTGCTTCTTCGACCACTTTCTGGTGGCGGCGCTGCATGGAGCAGTCACGTTCGGCCAGATAGATGGCGTTGCCCTGACCGTCGGCCAGAACCTGAATCTCGATGTGGCGTGGATTCTCGAGGAATTTCTCCATGTACACCATGTCGTTGTTGAAAGCCGCTTTGGCTTCCGCTTTCGTCATGTTGATGGACTGCTCAAGATCCTTGTCGCTGCGCACAACGCGCATACCACGACCGCCGCCGCCGCCAGAGGCTTTGATGATCACCGGATAGCCGATGCGCTTAGCGATGGCACGGTTTTTCTCCATGTCGTCGGTCAGCGAACCGTCAGAGCCTGGTACGGTTGGTACGCCGGCTTTTTTCATCGCGTTGATCGCTGACACTTTGTCGCCCATCAGGCGAATGGTGTCGGCTTTCGGACCGATGAAGATAAAGCCAGAGCGCTCAACCTGCTCGGCGAAATCGGCGTTCTCAGAAAGGAAGCCGTAGCCCGGGTGGATCGCAACCGCGCCGGTGATTTCGGCGGCGGAGATCAGCGCCGGGATATTAAGATAACTTTTGACCGACTGCGCCGGGCCGATGCAGACGGTTTCGTCCGCCAGCAGCACGTGCTTCAGGTCGCGGTCTGCCGTGGAGTGTACCGCCACAGTCTTGATGCCCAGTTCTTTACAGGCACGCAGAATGCGCAGCGCAATCTCACCACGGTTAGCAATGACAATTTTATCCAGCATGCTTCGCCTCGTTATTCGATGACGACCAGCGGCTCGTCGAATTCAACCGGCTGGCCGCTTTCCACCAGGATCGCCTTCACAACGCCGGATTTATCGGCTTCGATCTGGTTCATCATTTTCATCGCTTCAACGATGCACAGGGTGTCGCCAGCGTTCACTTTCTGACCCACTTCCACAAACGCTTTGGCGTCCGGGCTTGGGGTGCGATAGAAGGTACCGACCATCGGCGAACGCACGATGTGGCCGCTGACTTCAGGTTTAGCCGCTTCTGCAGCGACAGGCGCAGCAGCAGGTGCAACCGCAGCAGCCAGCGCAGGCTGTGGAGCCGGAACAGCATAAGCCTGCTGCATCATAGGGTAACCGACATTGGCAGGTGAACGGCTGATGCGAACTGACTCTTCGCCTTCAGAGATTTCCAGCTCAGCGATGCCGGACTCTTCAACCAGTTCGATCAGTTTCTTAATTTTACGAATATCCATGAGTGTGGTTCCGTACTCTGTTTAATTGGAATGTGACAGGCGTTTTACGGCCGTTTGTAAAGCCCACGAGTAGCCGTCGGCGCCCAGTCCGCAGATGACGCCGGCAGATACATCGGAAAGATAGGAGTGATGTCGGAACGGTTCGCGTGCATGCACATTTGAGAGATGCACCTCAATAAAAGGAATGCTAACCGCCAACAGCGCATCGCGCAGGGCAACGCTGGTGTGCGTAAACGCAGCCGGGTTGATGATGATGTAATCGACGTTGCCGCGGGCTTCGTGAATACGATCAATCAGCTGGTATTCCGCATTCGATTGCAAATGACTCAATTTCACATGGTGCTGGTCGGCCTGTTGCGTCAGATCGCTGACAATCTGCGCCAGCGTGGTGTGACCATACTTGTCAGGCTCGCGCGTTCCCAACAGGTTCAGGTTGGGTCCGTTTAACAGCAGTATGTGAAATTTATGCGCCATCTTGCGGCTATCTCCTGCAATCAGTGAGGCATCGCGTAAAATACCGCGACATCCTTCATTTGTCACTCTTCAGAGTGAAAAAGAAGACTTCGCTTGCAATAAAGCCGGGCATTATATCCGTTTCGAGGCAATTCGCAGCAAAATACTGGTCTTATCTGCGAAGTTGATCCGGCGAGGCCCGAAGGCCACACCTTTTAACAGATCTCGCAGCAGGAAAACAACCTTGCGGGGATTATCGGCGCAGAAGTTTACGCAACTTATTGTAACGCCAGCCTAACAGCGCCAGCGCCAGTAGTGCATAAATCCACGGCTGCGGTGACAGCACTTTCACTGACCAAAGATAGTGGACAGGCGCGAGGATCGCGACCAGATAGATGCCGTTGTGCAGCGTTTGCCAGCGGCGTCCCAGTTTGCGCTGGGCGCGCTGAAAAGAGGTGATGGCGAGAGCAAACAGAATAATCCAGCTGATCATGCCCAGTAACAAATAGGGGCGCGAGACAATCTCACTGCCGAGTAATCGCAGATGATCGTAGCCCAGTTCCAGCAGATAGTAGCTGGTGAGATGCAGACAGGCCCAGGCAAAGCACCATAGGCCGAGCAGCCGGCGGGTACGAATCAGCAGCGGCTGCTTCAGATAACGCGTCAGCGGGCTCACCAGCAGCGTCGCCAGCAGCAGCTTCAGCGCCATGCGGCCGGTAAAATGCTGGATATCTTTCGCCGGATCGGCGCTCAGCCAGCCCTGATTTGCCGCCAGAAACAGGTACACCAGCGGCAGAAACGCCGCCAGATGCAGCACCACTTTCAGCAGCGTAACGTGGCGTAATGTCAGGCGCACTCAGTAGTTCTCCCGTAAATCGAGACCGCGATACAGCGAGGCCACCTCTTTAGCATAACCGTTGAACAGCAGCGTCGGCTGGCGTTCCACCTTGAGAATGCCGCCCGCACCGATAAAGCGCTCAGTAGCCTGCGACCAGCGCGGGTGGTTGACGTGCGGATTCACGTTAGCGTAGAAGCCATACTCGTTAGCGGCGATCTGGCTCCAGGTGGTGGGCGGACGATCGTGCGTCAGGGTAATTTTGACGATCGACTTAATCCCTTTGAAGCCATATTTCCACGGCACCGTCAGGCGAATCGGCGCGCCGTTTTGCGGCGGCAGCGCTTTGCCGTAAACGCCGGTGCTGAGCAGCGTCAGCGGATGCATCGCTTCGTCCAGCCGCAAGCCTTCAACATAGGGATAATCCAGCCCGCCGCCGATAAAGCGGTCCTTTTGTCCTGGCATCTGATCGGGCGCGTATAGCGTCTGGAAGGCGACATAGCGGGCATTGCTGGTGGGTTCAGCCAGCTTCAGCAGCTTGTTGAGTTCAAAGCCTACCCAGGGAATCACCATCGACCAGGCCTCAACGCAGCGCATGCGATAGATACGCTGCTCCATGGCGAAGCGTTTGAAGATGTCGTCCATATCCAGCGTCATCGGCTTCGCCACTTCGCCCTCAATGCGCAATTGCCACGGGTCGGTTTTCAGCGTGCCGGCATTGGCGGCAGGATCGGCTTTGTCGAGACCAAATTCGTAGAAGTTGTTGTAGCCAGCGACTTTATCAAACGGCGTCAGCGGCAGGTCCGCCTGCCACTGGGCCGGTTTACTGAACTGCAGATCGCGTCCGGCAGGCGCCGGCGGCCTGTCATTGCCCTTAAACCAGCTCAGCACATCGGCCTGTGCGCCGCCGGGCAGGCTGGCCGCGGCAGCGCCAAGCCCCAGCGCTTTCAGCACCTGGCGGCGGCGCAGATTAAAAATGCTTTCCGGCGTAACATCGGCTTCGGTAAGGATGTGCGTGCGCTTCATGGCGTTCTCCGGCAAATCGATTAACTGCAGCTAGCATGATCAAACGCTGCCCGGCGCGCCACTTTCGCTGGCAAAATGTGAAATTTCCTGGCCGGTGCGTTCTGTTGAGAATAGGCCGAAAAAGCCGCCCCGGAAGGCAGCGCTGCACACTTTGACGTTATACTCGCGCCGCAGGGTGGCGAAACCCGCCGCCGGGCGGGCGCTGATTTGGATCGGTAATTGTGATAATTTGCTCAGGTTTGCACCAGCGCGGCTGGCGCGAACCGTTGGCTGGCGTTCATAAACCGCAGTGATACAGGCACAGGGATGCGATTAACAACCAAGTTTTCTGCGTTTATTACCTTATTAAGCTTACTGGCGATGTTACTGATGCTGGTAGGCTGCGCTTTTAGTTTTATCTGGCTGTCGCAGCAGCGCGTAGAGAACCGTGTACAGACGCTGGCGACGGAAGTCGATAAAGCGCTGGCAAACCAGTCACCGCAGGAACTGACGCAGTGGCTGACGCGCCTGATGCCCGTCATCAATGCCGAACAGCTGGAACTGCATCACGATGATACCGTGCTGTTCCGCCTCGCGCGTCATGAAAATCCGATGCTGGAAGACGAGCCCAATCGTTTCATTCAACTGGATGTGCCGCTGGTGCACGCGCCGGGCATGGCGCTGCGCGTGGTGGTGCTCGATCCCGCCAAAACCTGGTTCCGCTCGTTCACCGGTGCCTACACGCTGATTATCCTGCTGACGGTGGTGGCGATCATGTCGGCACTGCTGGTGATGACGCACCGCTGGCTTAACCGCAGCTGGCAGCATATGGAGCGGCTGGAGGCGCGCGCGGAGCGTATTCTGGCTGGCGAGCGCGCGCCGCGCAGCGATACCATCGCCGAATGGCCGCCGAAAGCCAGCCGCGCTATCGATCTGCTGCTGGGGGATTTACAGGAAGCCGGTGAGCAGCGTCTGCGTATCGACACCTTAATCCGCACCTTTGCCGCGCAGGATTCGCGCACCGGCCTGAATAATCGCCTGTTTTTCGATAACCAGCTGGCCACGTTGCTGGAAGACCAGGAAGACGTTGGCACACACGGTGTGGTGATGATGGTGCGGCTGCCGGACCTCGACACCCTGCATGAAACCCTCGGACCGACGCTGGTCGATGAATACCTGTTCGACCTGGTAAACATGCTCTCCACCTTCGTGCTGCGCTATCCGGGTGCGCTGCTGGCGCGCTATTTCCGCAGCGACTTTGCCGTACTGCTGCCGCACCGCACTTTGAAAGAGGCCAACAGCATTGCCGACCAGCTGATCAACGCGGTGGATTCGCTGCCGCCGATGCGCATGGTGGATCGCGATGATCTGATCCACATTGGCATCAGCGCCTGGCGCAGCGGCGAGTCGGTGTCGCAGGTGATGGAGAATGTCGAACTGGCCACGCGCCGGGCGGCGCTGCAGGGCGGCAACAACTGGTCGGTGGGCGAGGGCAATACGCTGGAGATGGGGCGCGGCAGCGTGCGCTGGCGCACCCTGCTGGAAAACACCGTAAACCGCGGCGGCCCGCGTCTGTACCAGAAACCGGCGGTGCTGCTGGACGGCAAAGTGCATCACCGTGAAATGCTGGCGCGCGTGTTCGACGGCGATAAAGAGGTGGTGTCGGCAGAATTCATGCCGCTGGTGCTGCAGCTTGGCATGGCCGACAGCTGGGATCGCCAGCTGGTCATGCGTATTGCGGCGCTGTCGGAGGTCTGGCCGGATGAAACGCTGGCGCTGCCGGTGAATATCGATTCGCTGCTGCAACGGCCGTTCCAGCGCTGGCTGCAAAAATTGCTGCTGCAGTGCAGTAAATCGCAAAGAAAACGATTTTTATTTGAACTTGCTGAGGCGGATGTTTGTCAACACATCAATCGTTTAGTGCCGGTTTTCCGTATGCTGACCGCGTTTGGCTGTCGGATTGCGGTAGATCAGGCCGGATTAACGGTAGTGAGTAGCGCTTACATCAAGCAGTTCCCGATTGAGCTGATCAAGCTCGACCCGGGTCTGATTCGCAACATTGAGCGCCGTACAGAAAATCAGCTGTTCGTGCAAAGTTTGCTGGAGGTGTGTAAATCCACGCCCACCAAAGTCTTTGCCGCCGGAGTACGCACGCGCGCGGAGTGGCAAACGCTGGCCGGGCTGGGCGTCGCGGGCGGCCAGGGCGACTTTTTTGCTCCTTCGCTGCCGGTGAACAGTAACGTGAAGAAACACTCACAACGTTACCGGATTTAGCGCGTCAGCCACAGATACGGCAGCAGGCGGCTATTTTTCGCCTTTATGCCGTGCGCAGCCGGCGCGATCGGCGGCGGGAAATGTTAGATTTTATGTCGGAATTCACCCGCGACCGGCGGGTGAATTTGCGTTTAGAGCGGCAGCTTAGCGCCGTTTAACGCCGGTGTCGGACGGCAGCACCGCCGCGAAAAATTATTCAGCCTGGTTTTTCACCGAAGCAGAACGTTTTTGCGCCTTGTAGCGGCTTCGCGTGGTTGGTAAAGTAGGCGGATTTTATTTTCCGCCCCCAGCTTGCAGGATTATCCCTTAGTATGTTTAAAAAATTTCGTGGCATGTTTTCCAATGACTTGTCCATTGACCTGGGTACCGCGAATACCCTGATTTACGTAAAAGGACAAGGCATCGTGCTGAACGAGCCTTCTGTGGTTGCCATTCGTCAGGATCGCGCCGGCTCCCCAAAGAGCGTAGCGGCTGTTGGTCATGATGCAAAGCAGATGCTTGGCCGTACGCCGGGTAACATCGCAGCAATCCGTCCGATGAAAGATGGCGTTATCGCCGACTTCTTCGTGACTGAAAAAATGCTCCAGCACTTCATCAAGCAAGTGCACAGCAACAGCTTTATGCGCCCCAGCCCACGCGTGCTGGTGTGCGTGCCGGTCGGTGCGACCCAGGTTGAGCGTCGTGCCATCCGCGAATCGGCGCAGGGCGCCGGTGCCCGTGAAGTGTTCCTGATTGAAGAACCCATGGCCGCAGCAATCGGCGCGGGTCTGCCAGTGTCAGAAGCGACCGGCTCGATGGTGGTGGATATCGGTGGCGGTACGACCGAAGTCGCGGTTATCTCCCTGAACGGCGTGGTTTACTCTTCTTCTGTGCGTATTGGTGGCGATCGCTTCGATGAAGCTATCATTAACTACGTGCGCCGTAATTACGGCTCGCTGATTGGTGAAGCCACCGCTGAGCGTATCAAGCATGAGATCGGTTCTGCTTATCCGGGTGACGAAGTGCGCGAGATCGAAGTGCGCGGCCGTAACCTGGCTGAGGGCGTGCCGCGTGGCTTTACGCTGAACTCGAATGAAATCCTGGAAGCGCTGCAGGAGCCACTGACCGGTATCGTCAGTGCCGTGATGGTCGCGCTGGAGCAGTGCCCGCCGGAGCTGGCGTCTGACATCTCCGAGCGCGGTATGGTGCTGACCGGTGGCGGCGCGCTGCTGCGTAACCTGGATCGTCTGCTGATGGAAGAGACCGGTATTCCGGTGGTAGTCGCAGAAGATCCGCTGACCTGCGTAGCGCGCGGCGGCGGTAAAGCACTGGAAATGATCGACATGCATGGCGGCGATTTGTTCAGCGAGGAGTAATTCCTCTCCGGCTGAGACCGTGGTCAAATTGCGCAGGGAATAGCGACGATACCCAAAATCAGCACAACGGCAGGACGATGACCATCGCATGCCGCACGGCAGCCTCAGCAGCAGGCACCGGGCAGCAGCGGCACAACGTCGTCACTGCGGTTTGCAGGATGCGGGGTAACTGGCGACGCTGCGCACGACGGCGTATAGCGTCCAGCCCTGGAGGCGTGAGTGCTGACACTCACGCTTCTTCCCTGATGTCGAGGAATTCGCAGAATTTATGAAGCCGATTTTTAGCAGGGGACCTTCCCTGCAGTTGCGCCTGTTTCTGGCCGTGATTGTGGCTATCGCGATTATTGTCGCCGACAGCCGGATCAGCACGTTCTCCCAGATCCGCAACTACCTGGACACGTCGGTCAGTCCATTTTACTTCCTGGCCAACGGGCCACGACAGCTTCTTGACGGCGTTTCCGAAACGCTGGCCTCGCGCCAGCAGCTGGAGCTGGAAAACAAAGCGCTGCGCCGT
>NZ_SDFT01000124.1:0-40697 GCF_004916815.1 Pantoea sp. R102 | reverse complement strand
GTCACTGATCGTGGTGGAAGGCGATAAAGCGTCAATGGAAGTTCCGGCGCCGTTTGCCGGTACGGTTAAAGCGCTGAAAGTGGCTACCGGCGATAAAGTCAGCACCGGTTCGCTTATCATGGTGTTCGAAGTTGAAGGCGCTGCGCCGGCTGCTGCGGCACCGGCAGCGAAACAGGAAGCCGCACCAGCTGCAGAAGCCAAACCGGCTGCTGCACCTGCGCCAGCAGCGGCGAAAGCCGATGCGAAGAGCGAATTCGCTGAAAACGATGCTTACGTGCACGCCACGCCGGTGATTCGTCGCCTGGCGCGCGAGTTCGGTGTTAACCTGGCGAAAGTCAAAGGCACCGGCCGTAAAGGTCGCATCCTCAAAGAGGACGTGCAGGCTTACGTGAAAGACGCGGTGAAACGCGCTGAAGCGGCACCGGCTGCGGCCGCAGGCGGCGGTATTCCGGGCATGCTGCCATGGCCGAAAGTGGACTTCAGCAAGTTCGGTGAAATCGAAGAAGTGGAACTGGGTCGTATCCAGAAAATCTCGGGTGCTAACCTGAGCCGTAACTGGGTAATGATTCCGCATGTGACTCACTTCGACAAAACCGATATCACCGATCTGGAAGCGTTCCGTAAGCAGCAGAATGCGGAAGCCGAGAAGCGCAAGCTGGATGTGAAGTTCACCCCGGTGGTGTTCATCATGAAAGCGGTCGCCGCGGCACTGGAGCAGATGCCACGTTTCAACAGCTCGCTGTCGGAAGATGGTCAGAAGCTGACGCTGAAAAAGTACATCAACATCGGTGTGGCGGTGGATACGCCAAACGGTCTGGTGGTTCCGGTGTTCAAAGACGTGAACAAGAAAGGCATCACTGAACTGTCGCGTGAGCTGATGGCGACGTCGAAAAAAGCGCGTGATGGCAAACTGACCGCCAGCGATATGCAGGGCGGCTGCTTCACCATCTCCAGCCTTGGCGGCCTCGGCACCACGCACTTCGCGCCAATTGTTAACGCGCCGGAAGTGGCTATCCTCGGGGTGTCTAAGTCGGCGATGGAGCCGGTGTGGAACGGCAAAGAGTTCGCTCCGCGCCTGATGATGCCGATTTCACTGTCGTTCGACCACCGCGTCATCGACGGTGCGGATGGTGCGCGCTTCATCACCATCATTAACAATATGCTGTCTGATATTCGCCGTCTGGTGATGTGACGTTAATCAAGGCCGGCAAATGCCGGCCTTGTTGTAAGCATTCGGAGTTGCCGCGGTTGGCAGTTTGTTAACAATTCTGTAAACTCTCGCGGTGAAATGTCCCGGTGGAGATAGGGCATCAAGAGCCTGGGAAAGGGTCGCTTTTGACCGCCGGCAATCTAACAAGAGGTCATGATGAGTACAGAGATTAAAACTCAAGTCGTGGTACTTGGGGCAGGTCCTGCAGGTTACTCTGCAGCCTTCCGTTGCGCTGATTTAGGTCTGGAAACCGTACTGGTAGAGCGCTACAGCACCCTCGGCGGTGTCTGTCTGAACGTCGGCTGTATCCCGTCAAAAGCGCTGCTGCACGTGGCGAAAGTCATCGAAGAAGCTAAAGCTCTGGAAGAGCACGGTATCGTGTTTGGCCAGCCGCAGACTGACATCAACAAAATCCGTACCTGGAAAGAGAAAGTCATCACTCAGCTGACCGGTGGTCTGGCTGGCATGGCAAAAGGCCGCAAAGTGAAAGTGGTCAACGGTCTGGGTAAATTCACCGGCGCCAACACGCTGGTAGTGGAAGGAGAGGGCGGCGCAACCACCATCAACTTCGATAACGCCATCATCGCTGCAGGCTCGCGTCCAATCGAACTGCCTTTCATTCCACATAACGATCCGCGCGTGTGGGACTCTACCGATGCGCTGGAGCTGAAAGAAGTTCCGAAGCGTCTGCTGGTTATGGGCGGTGGCATCATCGGTCTGGAGATGGGTACCGTCTACCATGCGCTGGGTTCAGAGATCGACGTGGTCGAGATGTTTGACCAGGTGATCCCGGCCGCCGATAAAGACGTGGTGAAAGTGTTCACCAAGCGTATCAGCAAGAAATTCAACCTGATGCTGGAAACCAAAGTCACCGCGGTAGAAGCGAAAGACGACGGTATCTACGTATCAATGGAAGGTAAAAAAGCGCCGGCTGAACCACAGCGTTACGACGCAGTGCTGGTGGCGATTGGCCGTGTACCGAACGGTAAAGGTCTGGATGCTGGCAAAGCAGGCGTGGAAGTGGACGATCGCGGCTTTATCCGCGTCGACAAACAGATGCGCACCAACGTGCCACACATCTATGCTATCGGTGACATCGTCGGTCAGCCAATGCTGGCGCACAAAGGCGTGCACGAAGGTCACGTGGCGGCAGAAGTGATTTCCGGTCTGAAGCACTACTTCGACCCGAAAGTGATCCCTTCTATCGCTTATACCGAGCCAGAAGTGGCCTGGGTGGGTCTGACCGAGAAAGAAGCCAAAGAGAAAGGCATCAGCTACGAAGTGTCCACCTTCCCGTGGGCGGCATCGGGCCGTGCTATCGCGTCTGACTGTGCAGACGGTATGACCAAACTGATCTTCGACAAAGAGACGCACCGTGTTATTGGTGGCGCGATTGTCGGTACCAACGGCGGCGAGCTGCTGGGTGAAATCGGTCTGGCTATCGAGATGGGTTGTGATGCCGAAGATATCGCGCTGACCATCCACGCGCACCCAACCCTGCACGAATCGGTTGGCCTGGCGGCGGAAGTGTTTGAAGGTAGCATTACTGACCTGCCAAATCCAAAAGCGAAAAAGAAATAATTTCGCCTGAGGCTTAGGTTTATTAACGGCTCCTGTAAGGAGCCGTTTTTTTATTAATTGAAAAAGTAAGTTGAATAGATAAAAGCGGGCGCAGGAGCAACACGTTAAACGATGCCGGAATAGCGGAGGAAACCCTCCGCTATTGAAGTTTACTGTTGTGCTTCGTAAGCCATGACAGCCGATAATTCAGCCGCGAATATCCGCAATCGTAATTCACACAGTGAACTGCGATTTGCCAGGCATAAACCTAACAGGATGAGCCCGCTGATAATCAGCGTGCTGAATTTCACCTTCATAATCACTTACTCCTTGCATTAGCACGAGCAAGCCATTACCCTGACACTGTCTGGGTGTAGGGTAGTGGCTCACCCGTGCGGTTAATGAAAATTAATCGCACGGTTCACCTTCCACCATCCACCTCAATTTCTTTTGCAGATCTTAAGGCAGATAGCCTCAAGCGCCCGCAGGCAGTCTACGCTATTTATTTATCATTTCCTCTTTTATTTTTTATCTCTTTTTTAAATCGCAGTTATTTTTTAAGGGTTTATTTTAATTGAATGACTAAGTTTAAAGATTCATTTAAACCGGCACTGCGTTGATAATTAATTAGATGTGCGCAAGGCATTGCGTTCAATATTTATCAGGTGATGTGGTATTGATTTTTCCTCAGGAAAACGTATGGGAAGCTGAACGGTAGCCGTTTAGTGCAAGCGCATTAGCACATAACCAAAAGTGAATGAACCGGCCTGAAAGGGGATTGCAGGTTATGGATTCGCTGCGTGAAGGCCGGATGCAACAAATTACGCGCTACAACCTGGCTCCGCTGGCTATCGGCACAGGCGCGAACAGCCGCTGTCACGGCCATTCTGGCGTCTCTCCTGGCGCAAAGCGCAGACAAATCTGCTAAATAACGCGCGGATGTTGCTTTTTTGTAAACGGATTAACAATCAGCCGAAATCCTGCTATGCTGGCCGACGCAGAACCGGGCACCTCACCCTACTGTTTGACAGCATCAACAGGTGCACCGGAAAGCTATACAATGAGAGCGAGGAGAACGTCGTGCTAGAAGAATACCGTAAGCACGTTGCCGAGCGTGCTGCCCAGGGAATCGTACCTAAGCCGTTAGATGCTTCCCAGATGGCCGCGCTGGTTGAACTGCTGAAAAACCCGCCAGCGGGTGAAGAAGAATTCCTGACTGACCTGCTGGTCAACCGTGTCCCGCCGGGTGTTGATGAAGCGGCGTATGTAAAAGCCGGATTCCTGGCAGCTATCGCAAAGGGCGAAGCCCACTCTCCTCTGGTCACTCGTGAAAAAGCAGTCGAACTGCTGGGCACCATGCAGGGCGGCTACAATATCCATGCGCTGATCGAGGCGCTTGACGATGAGGCTCTGGCACCGATTGCCGCTGAAGCACTGTCCCACACGCTGCTGATGTTCGATAACTTCTACGACGTCGAAGAGAAAGCCAAAGCGGGTAATCCCCACGCGAAGAAAATCCTCCAGTCCTGGGCTGATGCAGAATGGTTCCTCAAGCGTCCTAAGCTGGCAGAAAAAATCACCACCACCGTGTTCAAAGTGACCGGCGAAACCAACACCGACGACCTCTCTCCGGCGCCGGATGCATGGTCACGTCCGGATATTCCACTGCACGCGCTGGCGATGCTGAAAAACCCACGTGACGGCATCGAACCCGACGATGCTGGCAACATTGGCCCGATCAAACAAATTGAAGCTCTGCAGCAGAAAGGCTTCCCGCTGACCTACGTCGGTGACGTGGTTGGTACCGGTTCTTCACGTAAGTCCGCGACCAACTCAGTGCTGTGGTTCATGGGTGACGACATTCCGTATGTGCCGAACAAAAAAGGCGGCGGTCTGTGCCTCGGCGGTAAAATCGCGCCGATCTTCTTCAACACCATGGAAGATGCCGGCGCGCTGCCGATCGAACTCGACGTTGAGCGCCTGAACATGGGCGATGTGATTGACGTTTACCCTTACAAGGGTGAAGTACGCAATCACGAGACCAATGAACTGCTGGCGACCTTTGCGCTGAAAACTGACGTGCTGCTGGATGAAGTGCGCGCCGGTGGCCGTATTCCGCTGATTATCGGTCGCGGCCTGACCACCAAAGCGCGTGAGTCGCTGGGTCTGCCGCACAGCGATGTGTTCACCAAAGCCAAAGATGTGGCCGAAAGTAACCGTGGTTACTCGCTGGCGCAGAAAATGGTGGGCCGCGCCTGTGGCGTGGCAGGGATTCGTCCTGGCGCCTACTGTGAACCGAAAATGACCTCGGTCGGCTCTCAGGACACCACCGGTCCAATGACCCGTGATGAACTGAAAGATCTGGCGTGTCTGGGCTTCTCCTCCGATCTGGTGATGCAGTCCTTCTGTCACACTGCCGCTTATCCGAAGCCGGTCGATGTCACCACACACCACACGCTGCCGGACTTCATCATGAACCGTGGCGGTGTCTCGCTGCGTCCGGGCGATGGCGTGATTCACAGCTGGCTGAACCGTATGCTGCTGCCGGATACCGTCGGCACCGGCGGTGACTCACACACCCGCTTCCCGATTGGCATCTCGTTCCCGGCCGGTTCTGGTCTGGTGGCGTTTGCCGCCGCGACGGGCGTAATGCCTCTGGATATGCCGGAGTCAGTGCTGGTGCGCTTCAAAGGCGAAATGCAGCCGGGCATCACGCTGCGCGATCTGGTGCACGCGATTCCGCTGTACGCCATCAAGCAGGGCCTGCTGACCGTTGAGAAGAAAGGCAAGAAAAACATCTTCTCCGGTCGCGTGCTGGAAATCGAAGGTCTGCCGAAGCTGAAAGTTGAGCAGGCGTTTGAGCTGACCGATGCCTCGGCCGAGCGTTCTGCGGCGGGTTGTACCATCAAGCTGGATAAAGAGCCGATCATCGAGTATCTGAACTCCAACATCGTACTGCTGAAGTGGATGATCTCCGAAGGCTACGGCGACCGTCGTACGCTGGAGCGCCGTATCCAGGGCATGGAAAAATGGCTGGCCGATCCGCAACTGCTGGAAGCCGATTCCGATGCGGAATACGCAGCGGTGATCGAAATCGATCTGGCGGAAATCAAAGAGCCAATCCTGTGTGCGCCGAACGATCCGGACGACGCACGCTGGCTGTCTGACGTGCAGGGCGAGAAGATCGACGAAGTGTTCATCGGTTCGTGCATGACCAACATCGGTCACTTCCGTGCGGCAGGTAAACTGTTGGACGCGCACAAAGGCCAGCTGCCGACCCGCCTGTGGGTGGCGCCGCCAACCAAGATGGATGCCGCGCAGCTGACGGAAGAGGGCTACTACAGCGTCTTTGGTAAGAGCGGTGCGCGTATCGAGATTCCGGGCTGTTCACTGTGCATGGGTAACCAGGCGCGCGTGAAAGACGGCGCGACGGTGGTTTCCACCTCGACCCGTAACTTCCCGAACCGTCTGGGTACCGGTGCCAACGTGTTCCTGGCATCAGCCGAGCTGGCTGCGGTCGCTTCCCTGCTGGGTAAACTGCCTACGCCGGACGAGTATCAGCAGTTTATGGTGCAGGTGGATAAAACCGCTGCCGACACCTACCGCTACCTGAACTTTGATCAGCTGGGCCAGTACACCGAAAAAGCGGACGGAGTGATTTTCCAGACCGCGGTGTAAAATACGCCTGCCAGTGAAAAAGGGACGAGCGCATCGTCCCTTTTTTTATGCGCTTTTTTCCCTCGCCGTCTCCAGGCATAATGCGAGCGCGATCCCACTTTCTTGCGCGCGCTGCGCACAAAATGCACGAAAGCGTGCCGTCTGGCGCGCCACTGGTATGAGGCCAACATGGAATATGAATTTCTGCGTGACGTGACCGGTCAGGTCCGGGTGCGCATGTCGATGGACCACGAAGCGGTGGGGCACTGGTTCAATGAAGAGGTGAAAGAGAACTTTGCGCTGCTGGATGAAGTCGAAGCCGCGGTGCGTGCAGTCAAAGGCACGCAGCAGCAGTGGCAGCGCGTCGGGCACGAATATACGCTGTGGCTGGATGAGGAAGAGGTGATGATCCGCGCCAATCAGCTGGCGTTAGAGGATGACGGCCTGGAAGAGGGCATGACTTATTACGATGAGGAGAGCCTGTCGTTCTGCGGCGTGGAGGATTTCCTCGCGGTAATTGCTGCTTATCGCCGGTTTATGGCCGGCCGTTAACGGGCGCCCGCAGCCGGGGCGCCACTGCCGTTGCGCAGGTTACACGCCGTTAATGGCGGAACGGGCGTGGGATAAAGGTTCCTCATCCACAATCGGTTCGACCTTGCCGAGCAGGAACAGGTAGTTAAGGATTCCGATCACCACCAGCACCGCCGAGAACACCAGCGCCCAGGTAAAGTGGCCAGTGGCACCGACGATAGCGCCGGTAATGATTGGTCCGACCGCGCCGCCCATATTGGAGACGGTATTCTGCAGCCCGGCAACAATTGACACGCTGTTGGTGGGCGCAACATCGCCCGGCAGCGCCCACACCTGAGAGGCCGCGACGGTGGTGCCGGACTTAGCAATACACAGCAGCAGTACCGTCATGAACACGGAATCGGTGAACGGCGCGAACCCGATGCACAGCGCCATCAGCAGGCCAATCGTCAGGAACAGCTTGCGTGTGGCGGTCAGCGACAGCACTTTTTTATGCACCATACGGTCCGACGCCCAGCCCGCCAGCACCTCAATCACCATACCGCAGATCAGCGGCAGCGCCGCCACCATGCCCATTTTCAGGAAATCCATCCCTTTGTCTTTCACCAGGTAGGTTGGCAGCCAGGTGATAAAGAAGTAGGAAGTGTAATTGATGGTGAAGAAGCCAATACACATCGCCCAGATGTTGCGGTAGCGCAGCAGCTTGTACCACTTCATCGGCCGCACGTTCTTATCGCCGTGCTTCTGCGCCTGGCCATCGCGGATCAGGCGCACTTCATCGGTGCTGATCGCTTTGTGATCTTCCGGGTTCTCGGCATAAATGAAGTACCAGGCGATGACCCAGATCAGCCCGACGGCACCAATCGCCAGAAAGGTCAGACGCCAGTCAAACAGCGCGATCATAAAGACGATCAGCGGCATGGCGACGGCCCCGCCAAATTTTGATGCGCTGTCGAACAGGCCGGAGACGGTGGCGCGCTCGCGATCCGGGAACCAGCGCGCGGTAATACCGGCGTTGCTGGGATAAGCCGCCGCTTCACCCACGCCGAGCGCCAGACGCAGCGCCAGCAGCGATTTAAAGCCGGTAGCGAGCCCCATCGCCATGGTGGCAATCGACCACCAGCCGACAGCGATTCCGAGGCCTTTTTTCTGGCCGAAGCGGTCGGCAAACCAGCCTGCCGGGATCTGCAACAGTGCGTAGGACCAGAAAAATGCCGCCATGATAAAGCCCATCATCTCCGGATTGATGTCGAGCTCGGTGATCAGGTGCGGTGCGGCGGCAGAGAGTACGGTACGATCAATATAGTTAATGGCAATGGCCAGCCACATCAGGCCGGCGATCCACCATCTGATGCGTGTTGAGCGTGCGGTGTTGGTCATAATCATTATCCACGCGAAAAGGGTGACAGAGGAGGGCGGCGTCAGGCCAGCCCGTTCATGACATTCATCGGGCGTTCGCCCTGTTTTATACACTGCACAATCTGTGTCACGCAGCGTTCGCCGATGGCGCTGATGGCACCGTCGGTATAACCGGCAAGGTGCGCCGTGGGGATAAAGTTGCTCAGGGTGAACAGCGGATGCTGCGCCAGCGGCTCCTGCACAAAGACATCCGCCGCCGCACCGGCAATCACGTTATCCTGCAACGCCTGGTAGAGATCCTGCTCATTCACCACGCCACCGCGTGACGCGTTGATGAGAAACGCGCTCTTCTTCATGCGTTTCAGGCGCGCAGCGTCGAACAGGTTTTGCGTCTGGTCGGTGAGCGGCATATGTAAGGTGATGAAGTCGCTGTGCTCCGTCAGCTGATCGAGGCTGACAAACGTCACGCCGTGTTCGGCGGCGAAGGCGTCATCGGGGTAAAAATCGAAGGCGAGAATGCGCATATTGAAGCCTTTAGCGCGCAGTGCCACCTGCTTACCGATATTGCCCAGGCCGATGATGCCGAGCGTTTTGCCGTAGACGTCGGTGGCAAAAATGCGTGGCCAGTGGCCGGCGCGGGTCTCTATTGCGGCGGTGGTGATCTGGCGCGCACTATTGAGAATCAGCGCAAAGGCGAAATCGGCAACCGCGTGTTTGTTCGCGTCCGGCACGTTCGTCACGTAAATACCGCGCACACGCGTCGCGTCGAGGTCGATGTTATCGACGCCCACGCCGTGCTTGCAGACAATTTTCAGCTGCGGTGCCAGCGACAGCAGCGCATCGTTGACCTCGGTAAAGGCCACGATCAGGGCGACGGTGTCGGCGAGATGCGGCGCCAGCGCGCTGAGCGGTGCGTCGGTGGGCAGCGTAATCAGCTCAAAGCCCTGCTGGCGCAGTGTGTCGATCGGCGCGGCGTCGTAGCGGGCGAACGAAGGTGAAGTACAGATGACTTTCATAGCAAATGCGTCCCGGTGTTAATAACAGCAGCCATCGCTGCCTGAATCCGCCCCGCCTCCGTCAGATTAACCCTAACCCTGATGGCGGCAGGGGGTAGCGGCGGCTGTATTGCGCGATGAATCGCGCCGCTACCACAGTTGCGTGCGGTAAGTGCTTTGAATTTCCTGGCTTTACTGCAAATACTGATTCACGATCTGGCGGATCTTCTGCTCTTCCTCCGCAGAGAAGCGCACCGCATAGCGGCTGTCGCCGACCTCATAGCCGAGCAGCGCCACGGCTTTTTTCACCGCCGCCGGGGAAAAACCAATGCTGTAGAGATCGGTACGCAGGCCGGTGACGTTCTCCTGAGCGGCGCGCGATCCGGCGATGTCACCGGCATGGAAGCGCGCCCAGATGGCGTTAATCTCTTTCGGTGCCACGTTAGCCAGCCCGGAAATACAGGCGGAGCAGCCATCGACGAAGCCCTGATGAATCAGTGAATCCGGCCCGTTCAGTACATTGAAATGCGCAATACCTGCCGCTGCCTGCAGAAAGCCGCTCAGGCTTTCGTAGCTGCCGGCGCTGTCTTTGATGCCAATGATGTTGGGATGCGCTGCCAGCGTGCGCACGGTTTCCGGCTGCAGCGTATTACCGGTGCGCGCCGGAATGTTGTAGAGAAACAGCGGGACGTCGAGGGCGTCGGCCACGGCGCGGTAGTGATCAATCAGCTCTTCCTGTTTAAGCGGGACAAAGTAAGGGGTGATCACCGATACGGCATCCACGCCCAGCTTTGCCACTTGCCTGCCCAGCCGGATAGTCTCACGCGTCGAGATCTCGCCAATGTGCGCCACCACCGGTGCGCTGCCGTTTACTTCGTCGACGCAGGTCTCGGTCACCGCCAGCTTCTCCTGCTCGTTCAGCACGAAAAATTCCCCGTTGGTGCCGCCGCAGAAAATACCGTTACCGGCGCTCAGCTGACGCCGAATCTGTTCACGCTGCGCGGCAGGATTGTAGGCTCCGTCGCGATCAAAAGTGGTGACGATGGCGGTCAGTACGCCCTGAATGGTGTTGCTCATGATTTCCCCGCTCATGCTGAGTGATTTAACGCCGGAAACAGCGTCAGGTAGACGTTGCGCACATCGTCGGCGCTGACTTTCATCGGTACATTCTTCATCAGGCGCTGCACGTCCAGCGCGGCTTCGACCAGATACGGCAGATGATCCGGCCCGATACCCAGCGCTTCCAGGCTGGCCGGCAGTTTAAGGCGCTGCACCAGCGCGGCGAAATAGGCCACCAGCGCGTGCGATTTGGCCTCTTCATCCAGTGCGCTATCGGCATCCGGCAGCAGATCGTAGGCCTGCGCTAACTTGCTCACCGCCGCCGGACGCACAAACTGCATGCACGGCGCCAGCAGAATGGCGTTGGCCACGCCATGCGGCAGATGATACTTGCCGCCCAGCGGATAGGACATGGCGTGCACCAGATGTGTCCCGGCATGGGCGATCGCCGCTCCGCCGTAGTAGGACGCCCACAACATATTCAGCCGTGCTTCCAGGTTGTCCGGTTCGGCAAGGGTCTTTTCGAGGCTGGCGAACAGCTTTTTCATGCCGATCAGCGCATAGTTATCACTCACCGGATTGGCCACGGTGGCGGTGAAGCACTCAATCAGGTGACACAGCGCATCAATCCCGGTCGACGAGGCGATGTGCGCCGGCATGCTGGTGGTCAGTTCCGGAATCAGCGCCACGTAGTCCGGCAGCATCACCGGCGAAATAATACCGACCTTGGTCTCTTTCTCCGGGATGGCAAGGATGGCATTGGGCGTGGCTTCCGAGCCGGTGCCGGCCGTGGTCGGGATCAGTAAAGAAGCGGTACGCGTGTGCGGCTTCTCACCGGCCAGCAGTGCCGTCAGGGTTGGCGCATCGGCCACGCACAGCACGGACAGCAGCTTCGCCACATCCAGCACGCTGCCGCCGCCAATGCCGATCACCAGATCGACCTCGCCGTGCGGCAGTGCCGCAACAATCTCCGCCACATCATGCTGGCTCGGCTCGGGCGGCACCGTATCAATCAGGCTCAGGCTGGCGATCTGCTGCTGCAGCCGGGCGATAAGCGCCTGCACCGCCGGAATGCCCAGAATGTTTTTATCCGTGACCAGCAACGCCTTCTGCTTATCCTGCAGTAAATAGCTGAGATCGTTCAAAGCCTGATAGCCACTGATCACGGTGCTGTTGATATTCATGTCATGCCCTTATAACGGTTTTGCACATTATGATTAGGTTTGCTCAATGCTGTGCGGGGTGTATCCCTTTCTGAGGCTAAATTTATAGGCGATATCGATTTCAATTAATTTGATCTTGCTCACATATAATCAATCATGATTGAATATAATCAAATGCAGCACGGCAAGGGGCCGTGACAGGAGAGAAAATGACTTCATCGCCATGGAAAACGCCGGTTCTGGTGATTGCCGACGATTTTACCGGCGCCAATGACGCAGGCAGCGGCTTCGCGCTGGCCGGCGCACGCGTCCACGTGCTGTTCAATAACCTGACACCCCCGGATGCAGGCGCAGCGGATGTGCTGGTGATCAGCACCGATAGCCGTGCGGTCAGCGCAGCGGAAGCCGCCAGCCGCACGCATGCCGCCATTCAGCCGCATCAGCAGATAGCGCAACACGGCTGGCTGTTTAAGAAGATCGACTCAACGCTGCGCGGCAATCCAGGCGCTGAGGTAGCCGCCGCGCTGCAGGTCAGCGCGAAACGGCTGGCGCTGGTGGTGCCGGCGGTGCCTAAGCTGGGCCGCATCACGCGCGGCGGGGAAGTGTGGATCCATCAGCAGCGCCTGATCGACACCGAATTTGCCAGCGATCCTAAAACCCCGGTGACCAGCAGTAACGTGCTGACGCGGCTGCAGATGCAATGCGACCTGCCGGGCGAGCAGATCGATCTTGCCACGGTACGCAGCGGCACGCTGGCCGCACGGCTGGCGACCAGTCAGGGCCTGCTGGTACTGGACGCGGAACAGCAGGCGGATATCGACGCCATTATCGCGGCTGCCGCGACGCTGCCGGAACGTCCGCTGCTGGTCGGCGCGTCCGGGTTAAGCGATGCGCTGGGTGCGCATCTTGCTGCGCGCCCCTCTCGCCCGGTGCTGGCGATAGTCGGTTCGATGAGCGCCATGGCGCAGCAGCAAATCGCCCGGCTCGCCAGCCAGCGTGACATTCGCTTGATTGATATTGATATTTGCCAGCTGTTTGCCACACCGGCATGGCCACAGGCGGCGGCCTGGCAGCAGGCGATGATCCAGGCGCTGCGCGAGGGCGTGCACTGTGTGGTGCGCACTACGCAACAGGCTGACCAGCGCCACGCGATTGCGCAGCTGTGTCAGCAGCAGCAGATTACGCGCCAGCAGCTCGGTGAGCGCATCTGCCAGTTCCTGGCGCAGCTGACGCGCGCCGTCTGCGCGCACATTCAGCCTGCCGGCCTGTTTCTCTCCGGCGGTGACGTGGCCATCGCGGTAGCGCAGGCACTCGGGGCCAGCGGCTTTCAGATTCAGGGCCAGGTGGCGGGCTGTGTGCCGCACGGGGTTCTGCTTAACAGTGAATTACACCTGCCGGTGATGACCAAAGCGGGTGGCTTTGGTGATGAAAACACCCTGGCAGAAGCCATTCGTTTTATTGAGGAGAAGTCGAGTGAATAACACTATTGCGGTGACCATGGGCGATCCGGCGGGCATCAGCCCGGAAATCATCATTAAAGCGCTGGCAGAAGGGGAGCTGGCGGGCATTCCGGCGGTGGTGGTCGGCTGTGCCGCGACGCTGCGTCGGGTGCTGGCGTTGAATATTACGCCGCACGCCGAGCTGCGCGTGCTGGACAGCGTGCAGGATGCGCATTTCGCACCGGGCATCATTAACGTCATCGATGAGCCGCTGGCCGATCCTGACGCGCTGCAGCCGGGCAAGGTGCAGAAGCAGGCCGGCGATCTGGCCTGGCGCTGCGTGAAGCGCGCCACCGAACTGGCGCTGGCGGGCGACGTGCAGGCGATTGCCACCGCTCCGCTGAACAAAGAGGCGCTGCACGCGGCGGGCCACCTTTATCCCGGTCACACTGAACTGCTGGCACAGCTGACCCAGACCAAAAATTACGCCATGGTGCTGTATACCGACCATCTGAAAGTGATCCACGTGACCACGCACATCGCGCTGCGTAAGTTCCTCGACACGCTGAACGGCGAACGTATTCAGACGGTGATCGGCATGGCTGACAGCTTCCTGCGCCGCGTGGGCTATGACCAACCGCGCATCGCCGTCGCCGGGGTCAATCCGCACGCGGGCGAGAATGGCCTGTTTGGTGATGAAGAGATCACCACGGTGACGCCAGCGATCCAGGCAATGAAGCAGCAGGGCATTGATGTCTATGGGCCGTGCCCGCCGGATACGGTGTTTTTACAGTGCCAGCAGGGGCAGTACGATATGGTAGTGGCGATGTACCACGATCAGGGGCATATCCCGTTGAAACTGCTTGGCTTTTACGATGGCGTTAACATCACGGCGGGACTGCCGTTTATCCGCACTTCCGCCGACCACGGCACGGCATTTGATATCGCCTGGACAGGTAAAGCGAACTCTGCGAGCATGGCGATCTCGATTAAACTCGCGATGCAGCTTGCATAGGGAAATATGAAGGGACAAAGCCGTCTCGACCAGATTATGGACTATCTCAAAAGTCATAATCTGGTCACTGTTGAACAGCTGGTGAGCGCCATTTCTGCTTCGCCAGCCACCATTCGCCGCGATCTGATTAAGCTGGACAAGGAAGGGGTGATTAGCCGCAGCCACGGCGGCGTCACGCTGAACCGCTTTATCCCGACGCAGCCGACCACGCTGGAGAAGATGCAGCGTAACCTGGCGGAGAAGCAGGCCATCGCGCAGTTCGCCGCCAGCTATGTGCAGTCCGGCGATGCGGTAGTGCTGGATGCCGGCACCACCATGCTGGAACTGGCACGACAGCTGACCCATTTGCAGCTGCGGGTGATCACCGCCGATCTGCACATTGCGTTGTTTTTGTCGGAGTTTAAACAGATTGAGACCACCATCATCGGCGGCCGCATCGACGACTCCAGCCAGTCGTGCATTGGTGAGCACGGCCGGCGCCTGCTGCGCAGCATCAATCCGGACATTGCGTTTGTCAGCTGTAACTCATGGAGTATTGAGCGCGGTATTACCACGCCGACGGAAGACAAAGCCGGGCTGAAGATGGATCTGCTGGCCAATGCGCGCCGGCGCATTCTGCTGGCCGACAGCAGTAAATATGGCTCATGGTCGCTGTACTGCGCGGCACCGATTGATAGCCTGACCGATGTGGTGACAGATTCCCGCCTTGATGAAGCGGTATGCCGTGATTTGCGCGAGCGCGGCATTGGCCTGCAGCTGACCGCGTAAATGTGCCGCCCGCATCAGCGGGTGAATGACGTGCGCTGCGTTACCGCGGCGCAGCCTTCACCCACTGCTGGCGCTGAGTTATAACAACTTCAATCCCGTCGCCGGAATATTGCGCCCGTAATAAATCTCACGCATCTCCTTCCACAACAGATTGGTAATGCGCTTGTGCTCCTGCGGGCTCAGCTCTTCAGGTTTGGTGTTGAACAGGTAATACTTCAGATCAAATTCTTTCAGCAACATCTTGGTATGAAAGATGTTTTCCTGATAAACGTTAACGTCCACCATGTCGTACATCGCTTTCATATCCTCGGACATAAAGTTCTGAATGGAATTGATCTCATGGTCGATGAAATGCTTCACGCCATTGACGTCGCGGGTGAAGCCGCGCACGCGGTAATCCACGGTCACGATATCCGACTCCAGCTGGTGGATCAGATAATTTAGCGCCTTCAGGGGCGAAATCACGCCGCAGGTCGAGACTTCAATGTCGGCGCGGAAGGTACATAAACCGCCTTCCGGGTGACTCTCCGGATAGGTGTGCACGCAGATGTGACTCTTGTCGAGGTGCGCCACCACCGAACTGGGCAGCGGGCCGGGATGCTCGGAGTTATCGATATCCTGAGGATTGATCGGCTCTTCGCTGACCAGAATCGTCACGCTGGCACCCTGCGGCTCATAATCCTGGCGCGCGATATTCAGCACGTTAGCACCGATGATTGAGCAGGTCTCGGTGAGGATTTCCGTCAGGCGGTTGGCATTATATTGCTCATCAATATAGGCGATATAGCCATCACGTTCGGCTTCGCTATTGGCATAGCAAATGTCGTAGATACAAAAACTCAGGCTTTTGGTCAGATTATTGAAGCCATGTAGTTTTAGCTTTTGCAATTGGGTTCACCTCCTGAGATCAGCTGAGCGCGTTTAAAAGATATTGCGGCAGGGCAAAGCTGCCGATGTGCAGCTGTGGCGTGTAGTAACGGCAGGGCAGTCCGGCTGCGGCAAAACGTGACTGCAGCGTCGCAAGGTCCGGCTGGCGCAGCGCCGGATCGTCGCTCGCCCAGGCGAAGGTCATGATGCCGCCGTAGTAGGTCGGAATCGCCGCCTGGTAAAAGCTGACGTCAGCGAAATAGTGGCTGAGTTTGCGGTGGCTGTTGACCGCTTCATCCTGCTGCAGGAAGCAGACGCCGTTCTGCGCGACAAACACGCCACCGGGATTGAGCGCCTGTTTGCAGCCGGCATAAAACGCCGAGGTGAACAGACTCTCGCCGGGACCGATTGGATCGGTACAGTCGGAGATGATCACATCAAACCGTTCCTGCGTCTGGCTGACGAAGTTAACGCCATCGTCGATCACCAGCTGCAGACGCGGATCGTCGTAAGCGCCGGCGCTGTGGTTAGGCAGATAGGTTTGACAGAAATTCACCACGCCGGCATCAATTTCCACCATGGTGATGTGCTCAACGCGCTGATGCCGGGCGACCTCGCGCAGCATCGCGCCGTCGCCGCCGCCGATAATCAATACGCGCCGGGCGTTGCCGTGCGCCAGAATCGGCACGTGCGTCATCATTTCATGGTAGATAAACTCATCGCGCTCGGTGGTTTGCACCACGCCGTCCAGCGCCATAACGCGACCAAAGGCCGCGTTTTCAAAGATCACCAGATCCTGATGCGCGGTTTTATCGCGGTAAAGCAGATTGTCTACGCTGAAATATTGGCCAAAGCCGCTGTGCAGCGTCTCATGCCAGGTGTCGTTGTCGGCCATGCCGGAGCGCTCCTTATGCTGTTAACGCGCAATAATGCCAGAAAAAAGCATAACGAATTATGACCGTGCTTGCACGGTCAGGGCGTTAACAGCAGCGCAGGGCGGAGGATTATTTCACGTAGGCAAGCAGGCTGAGGGAATCGCGCGCCAGCGACTTACACTTTTTGTCGTTGGTGATGGCGATACCGCTCAAATCTTTGTAGCTCTCTTCACCGAGGGATTTCATGTTGTAAGCGCTGTAGTTGCTCAGATCCCAGCGGTTTTGCTGGGCAAAAAACACCAGTGCTTTACGAATCTGCGCGTCGGGCAGATCCTGATAGCCGCAATCATTTTTCAGATAGACAAACACCGCGGTGAGGTCAGCCAGATCTTCTGCTTCGGATTCGCTCAGGGCAAAACTGGTGGAGGAGAAGCCAAGGAGTCCCGCCAGCAGCAGGATCTTGATGCTTTTCGTCATAATCGTTCTCAACAAGGGACAATTTAATGACGTTAGCACAGTTATTGCCGGGATTCCGCTAAATTTGGCTAAATGGGCCACTGGCGCGTTTTTTATCCCGGCGGGCGCTTTCATCGCTTGACCCTCCCGCAGGGGAAAGGTTTACGCTGTGCCCCTATTCACGATAAGGATATGAATATGCAACGTCGTCATTTTCTCAAGCTGACTGCCGCCCTCAGTGCAGCCGGCGCGCTGCCCTTCTGGAGCCGCTCGCTGATGGCCGCTACGCGCCCGCTGTTGCCCATCCCGTCGCTGCTGGAGCCCGATGCACACGGCCAGTACACGCTGACCGCCATGACCGGCAGCAGCCAGTGGAACGGCAAATCCGTCCCAACCTGGGGTTACAACGGTAGCCTGCTCGGCCCGGCGCTGCGCCTGCAGCGTGAGAAAAGCGTCACCGTCAATATTCATAATCGCCTGCCGGAAGCCACCACGCTGCACTGGCACGGGCTGGAAATTCCCGGCGCGGTGGATGGCGGTCCGCAGGCGCTGATTGCGCCCGGCGCCACGCGTCAGGTGAGTTTTACCCCCGATCAACCGGCGGCGACCTGCTGGTTCCATCCGCATCAGCACGGCAAAACCGGCTATCAGGTGGCGCAGGGGCTGGCGGGGCTGGTACTGCTGGAAGATGAGGCGTCCGGCAAGCTGCGGCTGCCGATGCAGTGGGGCGAAGATGATGTGCCGCTGATTTTCCAGGATAAGCAGCTCACTCAGGACGGCACGCGTATCGATTATCAGCTGGATATCATGCGCGCCGCCGTGGGCTGGTTTGGCGATTTGATGCTGACCAATGGCGTGCCGTATCCGCAGCACGCGGTGCCGCGCGGCTGGCTGCGGCTACGCCTGCTCAACGGCTGCAATGCGCGCTCGCTGCACATCGCCGCCAGCGATAGACGTCCGCTGTACGTGGTGCCGAGCGACGGTGGCCTGCTGGCTGAACCGGTGAAGGTGGAGAGCCTGCCGCTGCTGCCGGGCGAGCGCTTTGAAGTGCTGGTGGATACTTCAGACGGCAAAACCTTCGATATCGTAACGCTGCCGGTCACGCAGATGGGCATGACGCTGGCGCCGTTCGATCAGCCGCTGCCGCTGGTGCAGATTCTTCCGCTGCGCGTGATGGCCAGCGGTACGCTGCCGGACCAGCTGGTGGATGTGCCGCCGCTGCCGGCAATGGAAGGGCTGCAGAGCCGCTGGCTACAGCTGATGATGGATCCGCAGCTGGATCAGCAGGGCATGCAGGCGTTACAGCAGCGCTACGGTGCCAAAGCGATGGGCAGCCAGCACGGCGCGGGCAAAGCGATGGATCACGGCAGCATGAACATGGACCATGGCGCGATGGAGCATGGCAACATGGAGCACGGCGATATGGCGATGGATCAGGGCAACCCTGCCAGCAGCGCCGCATATGATTTCCACAACGGCAACAAAATCAACGGCCAGGCCTTTAACATGGAAAAGCCCATGTTTGCCGTGCCGCTGGGCAAGTATGAAAAATGGACCATCTCCGGCGAAGGCGACGCCATGCTGCATCCGTTCCACATTCACGGCACGCAGTTCCGCATTCTGTCCGAGAACGGCAAGCCGCCTGCGGCGCATCGTGCCGGCTGGAAAGACATGGTCAGCGTCAACGGCTGGCGCAGTGAAGTGCTGGTGCGCTTCAACTACGTCGCCGATACTGAAAATGCCTATATGGCGCACTGCCATCTGCTGGAGCATGAAGATACCGGCATGATGCTGGGCTTTACGGTGAGCTGACGGCCGCTTCCAGCGCCAGGCGAATATCCTCAATCAAATCATCGGCATGTTCGATGCCGATCGACAGGCGCACCGTCGCGTCGGTGATGCCGATGCGCTCCCGCACCTCCTGCGGCACGCCGGAATGGGTGGTGCTGGCGGGATGGCTGGCGAGCGACTCGGTGCCGCCGAGGCTCACCGCCAGTTTGAACAGCGCCAGCGCGTTGAGAAAGCGGAATGCCGCAGCCTGGCCGCCCTCAATATCAAAGGAGAAGGTGGAACCGGCGCCGCTGCACTGGCGCTGCCAGGTTTCTCCTGCCGGACTGCTGACGTCGAGATAGGGCAGCCAGTGCAGTTTCGCCACCTGCGCGTGATCGCGTAAAAATGCCGCGACCTGTTCCGCATTGCTGGCGGCTTTCTCCATGCGCAGCGACAGCGTTTCCAGCGAGCGGCCAATCATCCAGCTGGAGTGCGGATCGAGCTGGGTGCCAATCGCGCTGCGCAGCGAACGCACTTTGTTCATTAACGCCCGGCTGCCCAGCGCGGCGCCGGCAATCAAATCGGAATGACCGCCGACATATTTGGTCAGCGAGTAGAGCGAGATATCCGCGCCGTGCTGCAGCGGACGCTGAAACAGCGGGCCGAGCAGGGTGTTGTCGCAGGCGAGAATCGGCCGGGAGCCCTGCTGCTGGGTGATCACCTCCGCCACCTGACGCATCAGTTGGATGTCTACCAGACTGTTGGTGGGGTTGGCCGGCGTTTCAATCAGAATCATCGCGACGCGCCCGCGCTGCCACGCCAGCTTCGCGGCTTCATACACTTTATCTTCGTCGGTGCCGTCGCTGAATCCCACCGCTTTGATCTCCAGATCGTGCAGCGTTTTGCTCAGCAGCGTTTCGGTGCCGCCGTACAGCGGCTGCGAGTGCAGGATCACTTCGCCGGGACGGGCAAAGGTCAGCAGCGTGGTGGCAATCGCCGACATGCCGGAAGAGAACAGCGCGGCGCTTTCGGCACCTTCATAAATGGCCAGCCGATCTTCGACGATCTCGCTGTTAGGATGGTTGAAGCGGGAATAGACCAGCCCGCCGCTTTTGCCCGCCGGCGGTTGCTGGCGGCCGGCAACGAAATCGAAAAATTCTTTGCCCTCTTCGGCGCTGTTAAACACAAAGGTTGACGTCAGAAACACCGGCGGCTTCACCGCACCTTCTGACAGGCGCGGATCGTAACCGTAGTTGAGCATCTGCGTTTCCGGATGCAGTTCACGCGTGCCGATCTGCGTTTTTTTACCTGATGAAGCGGCCATAGGGATCTCCAGAGAGAGCGGGGCAGGATGCTTACAGTTAACGCCAGCGCAATAAATTTCGCCACGATAACGTTTGCGTTCTGTGCGCGGCGTTAGCCTGTGCGTCGACTATGATAGAATGCGCGGCTTTCTGAAAACCTTCTTAGGCGAATGCAATGAAACACACCGTCGACGTGATGATCTCTGAGCAGGAGATCGCAACCCGTATTGCCGAACTGGGCAAGCAGATCAGCGAGCACTACCGCAACAGCGGCAGCGAAATGGTGCTGGTCGGCCTGCTGCGCGGCTCCTTCATGTTTATGGCTGACCTGTGCCGCGCCATTGATGTCGCGCACGAAGTCGACTTCATGACCGCCTCCAGCTACGGCAGCGGCATGTCCTCCACGCGCGACGTGAAAATCCTCAAAGATCTCGATGAAGACATTCGCGGCAAAGATGTGCTGATCGTCGAAGACATCATCGACTCCGGTAACACCCTGAGCAAAGTGCGTGAAATTCTGCAGCTGCGTGAGCCAAAATCACTGGCGATCTGCACGCTGCTGGATAAGCCGGAGCGTCGTGAAGTTGAGGTGCCGGTCGAGTTTGTCGGCTTTACCATTCCGGATGAGTTCGTGGTCGGCTTCGGTATTGATTACGCACAGCGCTACCGCCATTTGCCGTATATTGGCAAAGTTACGCTGCTGGACGAATAACCGCACAATCTTCCAAGGCTGATTCCCTCCGCCTGCGATAAGATGCGCAGCCCGTAACTCAATGACTTACGGGCTCGGCACGCGTTTTCCTGCGGCACGCAGAGTGGTAGAGTGTGTTGGGTTATCACTCTGCGCAATTCCTTTGATTTCACAACCGTTATCGCTGAATAACCCCGCACGCTCGACGCGAGCGCACTATCATTTCATATGGCTATGATGTCACTACAACAGGGTACGGACTCGCAATGACTTATGCACTGGAACTTTCCGGGCTGACCAAGACCTATCCCGGCGGCGTACAGGCGCTGAAAGGCCTCGATCTCAACGTGGAAGCAGGCGATTTTTATGCCTTACTGGGCCCTAACGGTGCCGGTAAGTCCACCACCATTGGCATTATCAGCTCGCTGGTGAACAAATCCAGCGGCAGCGTGCGCGTGTTTGGCTACGACCTGCAGAAAGATGTGGTCAACGCCAAGCGGCAGCTTGGGCTGGTGCCACAGGAATTCAACTTTAACCCGTTTGAAACCGTGATGCAGATTGTGGTTAATCAGGCCGGTTATTACGGCGTGGAACGTGCCGAAGCGAACAAGCGCGCGGAAAAATACCTCAATCAGCTCGACCTGTGGGGCAAGCGTAACGAACGGGCGCGCATGTTGTCCGGCGGCATGAAGCGCCGGCTGATGATTGCCCGGGCGCTGATGCATGAACCGAAACTGTTGATTCTTGATGAGCCGACGGCTGGCGTGGATATCGAACTGCGCCGCTCGATGTGGGTGTTCCTGAAAGAGCTGAACGCTAAAGGCACCACCATCATCCTGACCACCCACTATCTGGAAGAGGCGGAAATGCTGTGCCGTAACATCGGCATCATCCAGAGCGGCGAGCTGGTGGAGAACACCTCAATGAAAGGGCTGCTGTCCAAGCTGCAGTCGGAAACCTTTATCCTCGACCTGGCGCCGCGCAGCCCGCTGCCGCAGCTGGAGGGCTTCCAGTATCGTCTGGTTGATACCTCAACGCTGGAAGTGGAAGTGATGCGTGAACAGGGGCTGAATAGCGTATTCAGCCAGCTGAGCGCGCAGGGCGTGCAGGTGCTCAGCATGCGCAATAAAGCGAATCGTCTGGAAGAGCTGTTCGTCAGCCTGACGCAGGGAAAAACAGGAGTAACCGCATGACGCATCTGTACTGGGTGGCGCTCAAGAGTATCTGGAGCAAAGAGATCAACCGTTTTGCCCGCATCTGGATTCAGACGCTGGTGCCGCCGGTGATCACCATGACGCTGTACTTTATTATCTTTGGCAATCTGATCGGCTCACGCATCGGCGATATGCACGGCTTCAGCTACATGCAGTTTATCGTGCCGGGCCTGATTATGATGGCGGTGATCACCAACGCGTACGCCAACGTCGCCTCGTCATTCTTCAGCGCCAAGTTCCAGCGCAACATTGAAGAGCTGCTGGTGGCGCCGGTGCCGACGCACATCATTATCGCCGGTTATGTCGGCGGCGGCGTAGCGCGCGGCGTGTGCGTGGGCGTGCTGGTGACGGCGGTGTCGCTGTTTTTCGTGCCGTTCCACGTATTCTCGTGGCCGATGGTGGCGATCACGCTGCTGCTGACAGCGATTCTGTTCTCGCTGGCGGGCCTGCTGAATGCGGTGTTTGCGCGCACCTTTGACGATATCAGCCTGATCCCGACCTTCGTGCTGACGCCGTTAACTTACCTCGGCGGCGTATTCTACTCGCTGGCGCTGCTGCCGCCGTTCTGGCAGGCGGTGTCGAAGCTCAATCCGGTGGTGTACATGATCAGCGGGTTCCGCTATGGCTTCCTTGGCATCAACGATGTTCCGCTGGTGTTGACGCTGTCAGTGCTGGTGGCGTTTATCGTGGTGTTTTACGTGCTGGTGTATGCGCTGATTCAGCGCGGACGCGGCTTGCGCACCTGAGGCGCAGCTCCGAATAAGAAGCCGCTGCCGGCGTCGTCCGGCGGCGGCTTTTTTTTACCCACTCTTCGCAATTCCAGACGCGTCTTGTGCTTTCAGCCCGTGGCTTTCCCCATAGTGGCCGCTGACCAAAAAAGCAGCGGGGAAGCGAAGAGTGAATCGGGTATCATGGATTGATAATTTACGCGGCATGAGCATTCTGGCGGTGATTTTTTTGCACTGCATGATTGCAGTGAACCAGCAGGCCGGGCACTTCACTGCCTTTAACGAGCTGGTGAATCAGCTGCTGGCGCCGGTGCGTATGGGGCTGATGTGCTTTGTCTCCGGACTGTTCGTCGCCAGCGGTTTACGCCACGGGCAGGCGCGCTATCTGCGAAACAAAGTCAGCAGCATTCTCTATCCGTTTGCCGTCTGGGCGCTGATCTACGGCGGGCTGAAGTGGACCTTCAGCGCGATGGCCAATCACCCACAGTCGCCGCTGGCCATCGCGCTCGGCCATCTGAGCGGCGGCGATATCACCTGGTTTCTGCACTCGCTGTTTCTGTTCTTTGTGCTGATTATCCCGGTGCGCCGCCTGCCTGCGGCGCTGGTGCTGACATTGTGCGTTGCCGGTGCGGTGCTGCTGCCGCCGGTGCCGCCTGACTCGCTGTTTGCCAGTTTCGACAACCTGCATCTGAACAAGTCGCTGGTGCTGTTTGCCTTCTTCTACAGCGCCGACTGGCTGGTGCGCCAGGATATTGATATTGCCGCGTTCGCGCAGCGTCGTACGCCGCTGCTGCTGTCGCTGATCGCCTTTATGCTGCTCGCGGCGTTCAGCCTGTGGGGCGGGCTGCGTCAGCATTCGCCGTGGCTGCTGCCGCTGGCGCTGCCCTCAATCCCGCTGTTCGTTGCGCTGGCCTGCCGTATCAATCTGCGGGCGGTTAACTACGTTGGCCGCCATTCGATTGTGTTTTATCTTTCGCACTATCTGGCGATTCAGGTGTGCAGTAAATTGCTGCGCCACGACGGCCACTCTGCGTGGCTGGCTGACCTGCATTTTGTGCTGGCGTTCAGCGTCGCGCTGGCGTTGCCAACGGCGCTGTGCTTACTGCGGGCAAAAGGGTGGTTTGACTGGTTGTTTACGCTGAAGCGCAAAGGGCAGCCGCAGCTGGCGGGCGTATAAGGAAAAGGCGCGCTGTCAGTACAGCGCGCGGGATGATCAGGCCACCTGCACCGGTAGCGCTTTAGCGATACGTTTCATCTCGTTATCGCCGTCGAAGTAGGCCACTTTGGGCTGCCAGCTGCGCGCCACTTCATCTTCCACCTGCACATAAGAACAGATGATCAGCAGATCGCCCTGACAGGCACAGCGCGCGGCTGCACCGTTGACCGAAATGATTTTCGAGCCACGCTCGGCGGCGATGGCATAGGTAGAGAAGCGCTGGCCGTTGGTGACGTTATAGATGTCGATGGCTTCGTATTGCAGAATGCCGGAGGCATCAAGAAAATCCTGATCGATGGCGCAGGAGCCTTCATAATGCAAATCCGCCTGCGTCACTTTTACGCGGTGCAGTTTGCCTTGTAATACGGTACGAATCATAGCGTGATACCTTTGTTATACCCGTGCGCGGCCGGTTTCCACCGTGCAGTGTGTAGCGGGTACATGCTGCCCATAAACGACGGCGTTAAACCGTCAGATCCACTTGCTGATTATCAATCAAACGCGCATTACCGAGCCAGGCGGCCATCAGAATCACTGCGCGCTGGCTGTCGACCGTCAGCGGCTGCAGCGTATCGGCATCGCAGATGGCCAGGCCGTCGGGGCGCAGGCCCTGATCGCGCAGCGTCTGTTCGGCGTGCTCAATAATCTCATCCACGTGCCGCTCGCCGTTGCTGAGGCGCTGCGCCATGCTGTTCATCACCTGGCTGAGCACCGGCGCCAGCTTGCGTTCATCGGAAGTAAGATAGCCGTTACGTGAGCTGAGCGCGAGACCGTCTTTGGCGCGCACCGTCGGCACGCCAACGATGTCAATGTCAAAGCCCATGTCCGCTACCATCTTGCGGATGATCGCCAGCTGCTGAAAATCCTTCTCGCCAAAACAGGCGATATCCGGCTGCACCAGATTAAACAGCTTACTGACGATGGTCGCCACGCCGCGGAAATGACCGGGACGGCTGGCGCCCTCCAGCAGCGAGGAGAGGCCCGGTACTTCAACAAACGTCTGGCTGTCGAGACCCTGCGGATAGACATCGGCCGGCGCCGGGGCAAAGACCAGGTCGACGCTGTGGCGATTGAGTTTTTCACAATCGTCCTGCAGCGTGCGCGGATAGCGCGCCAGGTCGTCGGCGCGATCAAACTGCATCGGGTTAACGAAGATCGATACCACCACGATATCTGCGCGCTGGCGTGCTTCATCCACCAGCGTCAGATGCCCCTCATGCAGGTTACCCATAGTGGGCACCAGCGCGATGCGTTTACCTGCCTGGCGCCAGCGTCGAATCTCACGGCGCAGCAGCGGCAGCGTTTCAATGATCAGCACTGCAAATCTCCTGATTTACTGGAAACTGTGTTCGGCAGCAGGGTAGGTGCCTGCCTCAACGTCGGCCATATACTGGCGAATTGCCGCACGAATGTCGCCGGTTTCCGCAAGGAAATTTTTGGCAAATTTTGGAATGTGGCCGCCGGTAATACCAAACGCGTCGTGCATCACCAGAATCTGGCCGTCGGTGACGTTACCGGCACCGATGCCGATCACCGGTACCGATAACGCTTTTGTGACGCGCTCAGCCAGCGCGACCGGCACGCACTCCAGCACCAGCAGCTGCATGCCGGCCGCTTCCAGCGCCAGCGCATCCGCCAGCAGGCGCTCGGCTGCCGCTTCATCGCGCCCCTGCACCTTGTAGCCACCGAAGATGTTAACCGACTGCGGCGTCAATCCCAGATGACCACACACCGGCACGGCGCGCTCGGTCAGCATGCGCACGGTCTCTGCCAGCCAGGCGCCGCCTTCCAGTTTTACCAGGTTGGCACCGGCGCGCATCAGCTGCGCGGCACTGTCAAAGGTTTGCTGCGGCGTGGCGTAACTCATAAACGGCAGGTCGGCCATCACCAGCGCGTTAGGCGCACCGCGCCGCACGGCGGCGGTGTGATAAGCAATATCGTCGACCGTCACCGGCAGCGTGGAATCATGGCCCTGTATGGTCATGCCGAGCGAATCGCCAATCAGCAGCAGCGGAATGCCCTGGTCGGCAAACAGGCGCGCGAAGCTGAAATCGTAGGCGGTCAGCGTGGCGAACTTGCGGCCGCTGGCTTTCAGCTGGCGTAAGTGAGAGAGGGTGGTGGGTTTCATCGCAATCTCCAGCATTTTCTGATGCGCGCAGTGTACTGGATTGATTGCAAAGGCGATACGACGGGCGTGCGATTCTGCCGCGTCAGGCGGACCACAAGCGGATGCTGCTGCGGTCCAGCGTCGCCAGAATGCCAGCCAGCGGCTGGCCGTTCGGCAGGCGCAGCGCTGGCGCGATCTCCAGCAGCGGCACCAGCATAAAGGCGCGGTTGTGCATATCGTAGTGCGGCACCGTCAGACGCGGCGTGTGGATCACCGCATTGCCGAACAGCATAATATCGAGGTCCAGTGTGCGCGGTCCCCAGCGTTCGGCTTTGCGCACCCGGCCATGCTCCAGCTCAATGCGCTGGGTGTGATCGAGCAGCGTTTCCGCGGCCAGTGTGGTCTCCAGTGCCACCACGGCGTTGAGGTAATCCGGTTGATCCGGCGGGCCGTACGGTGGCGTGCGATATAACGCGGAGGTGGCTACGCGGTGGGTATCGGGAATGGCATCCAGCGCGGCCAGCGCTGCATCAACCTGATGCAGCGGATCGGCGAGATTACTGCCTAAGGCGAGATAGACCCGCGTCATGACGCGCTGTGGTTGCTGTCGCGGCGCGGGCCAGCTGGACGACGGCGTGGACGGCGTGGTTTACGGCGCGGGGCCGGATCGTCACCCAAAGTATTGAGCATGGTTTTCTGCTGTGTCGGCACCGCCGACTGGAACTCGCCCCACCACTGGCTGAGGCGCAGCAGCTCGGCGTTGTTCTCGACTTCTGCGCGCAGCGCCAGCAGGTCGTAGGCGGCGCGGAATTTAGGATGCTCCATCAGCTTCCATGCGCGCTTACCGTGACGCCGCGACATGCGCAGCTGCAGCTGCCAGATATCGCGAATCAGCGTGGTGATACGTTTCGGAATCGCCAGCGCACGGCAGGCTTCATCCAGCGTTTCGTTCATGGACAGCGCAAACGCGTCGAAATAGGTCAGGCCGCTCTCCTGCGCAATCTGCTCGGCTGACTCCAGCTGCGGATACCAGAACATCGCCGCAAACAGGAACGCCGGATTCACGCGCATGTCGTTGTGCAGGCGGGTATCGGTGTTTTTCAGCACCTGGGCCAGCATGCGTTCCATCGGGCTGTCGCCCTGTTCGGTGAAGTTGCGCGCCAGCGTCGGGAACAGCGGCTGGAACAGCTGGTATTCGCGCATCATCAGATAGGTGCGATAACCGTAACCGGCCTGCAGCAGCTTCAGCGACTCTTCAAACAGGCGCGCCGGCGGAATGTCATTCAGCAGCGTGGCGAGGCGGGGAATCGGCTCGGCGGTTTCCGCCGCAATGCTCATGTCCAGCTTGGCGGCGAAGCGCACCACGCGCAGCATACGCACCGGATCTTCGCGGTAGCGCGTTTCCGGATCGCCAATCATGCGGATGATGCCTTCCTGCAGATCCTGCAGGCCACCGACGTAATCGCGTACGGTGAAATCAGCCACGCTGTAATAGAGGCTGTTGATGGTTAAATCGCGGCGCTGCGCATCATCTTCAATGTTGCCAAAAATGTTGTCGCGCAGCAGCATGCCGTTCTGACCGCGCTGCGAACCGTTGCGATCGTCGACGCTCTCTTCCTGATGGTGGCCGCGGAACGTAGCGACTTCGATCACTTCCGGACCGAACATCACATGCGCCAGACGGAAGCGACGCCCGACCAGGCGGCAGTTGCGGAATAGCTTACGCATCTGCTCCGGCGTGGCGTTGGTGGTCACGTCAAAGTCCTTCGGCTTTTTACCCAGCAGCAAATCGCGCACGCCGCCGCCAACCAGATAGGCTTCGTATCCGGCTTTGTTCAGGCGATACAGCACTTTGAGAGCGTTTTCGCTGATATCTTTGCGTGAGATATTGTGGCTTTCCCGGGGGATAACGGTCATCAGACTTACGGTTTCCACCTCTTCAGGGGCCTCCTCATCACGCTTGAGGACTCTCCGGCAAAAATTAGCGACTCGGGTAAAAATGGGACACCTCGACAGTGAGAAAATGGGTGTGAATAAAATCAGCGGCTAATCATAGCCTGTTGCGAACCATTTAGGAATGGCGTTGTCGCCTCATCCGGTTGTTGCGCATCATGCCGCGGAATCGATGCGCTATCCCAGTGTGTAACGGCATGCTCCAGCAACGCCTCCAGCCCATGGTCCTGCCAGCCTGGCAAAACCGACTGCCCCAGGAAGCTCAGCGCCTGCACCAGCACCGGTCGCGGATCGCCGTCCGGTAAGGCTGGCGCGTGGTTCTGCTTCGACAATTTATTACCGTCCGGGTTAATTGCCAGCGGCAGATGCAGATAAGCCGGCACCGGCCAGCCAAACTGCTGATACAGCGCAATCTGACGCACCGTCGGCTCAATCAAATCCGCACCGCGCACAATCTCCGTCACGCCCTGAAAATGGTCATCGATCACCACCGCAAGGTTATAGGCGAACAGTCCATCACGACGGTGAATAATAAAGTCTTCCTGCGCCAGACGCGGCTCCGCCTGCAAATGGCCGCGCAGGCGATCGTCAAAGCCGTACACCGGCGCATGCTGACGCAGCCGCAGCGCGGCGCCGTCCGGCGGCAAATGTAAATCGCGGCAGTGACCGTCGTAAAAGCCGCCCAGCTGCTGAATGCGGCTGCGCGGGCAGGTACAAAAGTAGCTTTGACGGTGTTCGCGCAGCCAGCTCAGCGCCGCGCGATAGGCCTCGTGGCGCTGCGACTGCCACAGCACGTCGCCGTCCCAGTGCAGCCCATAATGGGTCAGCTGACGCAGGATGCGCGTTGCGGCACCGGCGACTTCACGCGGCGGATCAATATCTTCAATGCGCACCAGCCAGCGGCCCTGCTGCGCGCGCGCGCTCAGGTAGCTGCCTAATGCGGCTATCAGCGAACCGAAATGAAGATCACCGGAAGGAGAGGGGGCGAAACGCCCGATGCAGGGAAGCGTGGCGGACATCATGCTTTGGTACACCGCACGGCGGGAAAACAGTGGTTTTCCCGGCTGTGCGGCGACAGTCTGTTAACGGCCATTAGCCTGCCATCTGCTTCTCGCGGATTTCTGCCAGCGTTTTGCAGTCAATGCAGAGATCGGCGGTCGGACGCGCTTCGAGACGGCGGATACCAATTTCGACCCCACAGGATTCGCAGTAGCCAAAGTCGTCGTCTTCCACTTTCTTGAGCGTTTTCTCAATCTTTTTAATGAGTTTGCGCTCACGATCGCGGTTACGCAGCTCCAGGCTGAACTCCTCTTCCTGGGCGGCACGGTCAACCGGATCCGGGAAGTTGGCAGCTTCGTCCTGCATATGCGACACAGTACGGTCTACTTCATCCCTGAGTTGGTTGCGCCAGGCTTCCAGAATCTTGCGGAAATGGCTCAGCTGGGCGTCATTCATATACTCTTCGCCCGGTTTCTCCTGATACGGCTCCACCCCAGCGATGGCGAGGATACTCAGGGACGATGTTTTACGGTTTTGCCCTTCTTGCATGTTGTTTCTCCTGGATAACACGCACTACCCGTTCTGTTTCAGATTGCGAAAGCCTTTGCCTGCAACCCGACGCATGCGGGGCATATCGATTCCCATCAGGGAAAAAAACAGGCCGCTATAAATAGCAGAAGCAATCAAGGTTGGCAATTATTCATGAACGCACCTTGACAAGCCTGTGAGGAACAGCGTATTTAGCGCACCGCTCAGAACATTCTTATCACAGCAAATAACGTTAAATATTACAACTGTGCGTTAATCGTTACCGTTAACGGCCGGGTAAGTAACATTTCTGCCGGTGAAATCTGAGCCTGATACGCCAACACTTCCACACCGCAGCGCTGCGCCTGTACCAGTAGTTCTGCGTATTGCGCATCGATATGGTGCGCCGGGGAAACGTCCTCAATCCCCGTGTGCAGAACAGCAAACAACAAAACGGCCCGGTGGCCTTCTGCCGCGATAGTGCTTAATTCGCGCAGATGTTTCTGTCCACGAGCCGTCACCGCATCCGGAAAATAGCCTTTACCATTTTGTAAAAGGGTGACGGACTTGACTTCAATATAGCAGTTGGCTTTGCCCTCCGCTTGCAACAGGAAGTCAATTCGGCTTTTTTCCGTGCCGTATTTCACCTCAGCCTGGCAGTGGCTATAAGCGGATAATTCCGGAATTGCATCGCGCAGCAGCGCCTCGCGCACCAGTTGGTTGGCGCGCAGGGTGTTGACGCAAATCCAGTGGCCCTGCGCGGTTTGCGTTATTTCCCAGCTGTGCGGATATTTGCGCGTCGCGCTGGCCGAGGTGGAGTACCACACGGTGTCGCCTGGCGTGGCGCAGCCGGTCATCGCGCCGGTATTGGCGCAGTGCAGGGTAAATGTGTCACCTTCAGGCGTAATGACATCGGCTAAAAAACGTTTATAGCGGGTGATTAAGCGGGCTGATTGTAACGGCGGATCGAACTGCATTTATGCTCCTGCGGCAGATAACAGTGGCCAGCGCGCCAGCCGGCGATAGCGCGTGCGTCCCTGCGTGAAGCTGGACGCAAACAGCGCGAAATGACTCACCTCAATGCGCCAGTGAAAACCGCGCGGCGGCAGCGCCACGGCCTGCGCAGCGTGGCGCAGCAGGGTGATGTGGGGATGGAACGGCTGCGTACTCTGCGCACAGCCATGGCGCGCGGCCTGGGCGCGCAGCAGGTTGGCCAGCTGCAGTAAACCGCGCGGCGCGCGCTGGCAGCCAAGCCACACCACGCCGGGACGCGGCCAGTGACCGGCGTCATCGAGATCCAGCGTAAAGCCCGGCTGGCGGATGCGTGCCGCCAGCTGCTGCAGCTGCTCCGCCGTTTCCGTGCTGACCTCACCGAGAAACGCCAGCGTCAGGTGCAGATTCGCCGCCGCCACCGGTTTACCCGCGTCTGCGGCGAAGCAATCGGCCCGCCATTGCACCAGCTGTTGCTGGAGGGCATCAGGCAATTCGAGGGCAAAAAACAGTCGTTGCGTGGCCATGCTGAACTCCGGTAATTGGCGCCGGGTGGTGTACAATGCGCGCCATCTTAGCACAGGCAGAGTGGGAGTTGAGTGTGAGTGAGTTACCGGTAAGCGAGGTACTGCCTGCATTGCTGGCCGCGCTGGCGCAGTCGCCACAGGTGCTGCTGGCGGCCCCGACCGGCGCCGGGAAATCCACCTGGCTGCCGCTACAGCTGCTGCAACAGGCGCAGCTGTCAGGGCAAATCATCATGCTGGAGCCGCGCCGGCTGGCGGCACGCAACGTGGCACAGCGGCTGGCGGAACAGCTGGGTGAACAGCCGGGCGGGACGGTAGGCTATCGGCTGCGCGGGGAAAACTGCAGCAGCGCAGCGACACGTCTGCTGGTGGTCACCGAAGGCATTCTGACGCGCATGCTGCAGCGCGATCCGCTGCTGGAGGGCGTATCGCTGGTGATCCTCGACGAATTCCATGAGCGCAGCCTGCAGGCTGACCTGGCGCTGGCGCTGCTGCTTGATGTGCAGCAGGGATTGCGCGACGACCTGAAAATTCTGCTGATGTCGGCAACGCTGGATAATCAGCAGCTACGCAGGCTACTGCCCGACGCGCCGTTTATTGCGTCACAGGGGCGCAGCTTTCCGGTGATTCGACGTTACGCTTCGCTCAATCCGCAGCAGCGGTTTGAAGAGGCGGTGGCGCGCGAGGTGGCACAGTTGCTGCGTGACGAGCCCGGTTCGCTGCTGCTGTTTCTGCCCGGCGTGGCGGAGATTGAACGGGTGAAGCGTGAACTGGTGTCGCGCGTCAGTGATGAGGTGGATTTATCTCCTTTATATGGTGCGCTGTCGCTGGAGGCGCAGCGGCGGGCCATCCTGCCGGCCGCGCCGGGCCGGCGTAAAGTGGTGCTCGCCACCAATATCGCCGAGACCAGCCTGACGATTGAAGGCATCCGCCTGGTGGTGGACAGCGCACTGGAGCGCGCGGCGCAGTTTGACGTGCGCAGCGGCGTGACGCGTTTGCTGACCCAGCGCATCAGCCAGGCATCAATGACGCAGCGCGCTGGCCGCGCCGGTCGCCTGGCGCCGGGGATCTGTCTGCATCTGCTGCCGCAGGAGCAGGCGCTGCGTGCGGCGGCGCAGAGTGAGCCGGAGATACTCACCAGCGATCTGGCCTCGCTGCAGCTGGATTTACTGCAGTGGGGCTGTCAGGACGCGGCTCAGCTGCAATGGCTGGATAGTCCACCGGCGCGCAGCCTGCAGGCGGCACGTCAACAGCTGCAGCGGCTCGGCGCGCTGGATAGCGAAGGGCGGCTCAGCGCGCGCGGTCGTAAAATGGCGCAGCTCGGCAGCGATCCGCGTCTCACGGCGATGCTGTGCGCCGCCGGCGATGATGTGCACGCCATCGCCAGCGCGGCGCTGCTGGTGGCGATTCTGGAGGATCCGCCGCGCAGCGGCAGTGTCGATCTGCGTGATGCGCTCAACCAGCCACAGCCGCAGTGGCTGCGGCGCGCGCGCCACTGGCAGCAGCGCCTGAATGCAGGTCAGGGGCGCGTTGACGCCGATCGCTTCCCGGCGCTGCTGGCCGCCGGGTTTGCTGACCGGCTGGCGCAGCGTCGCGGTCACAGCGCGCGCTATCAGCTCGCCAATGGTATCGGCGCGATGCTGGATGAGCACGACGGCCTGAGCCGCTATGAGTGGCTGATTGCCCCGAGCCTGCTGCAGGGGGCCAGCAGCGCCGATGCGCGCATGCTGCTGGCGCTGCCGGTAGAGATGGATGCGCTGCGCCAGCAGTGCCCGCAGCTGGTGGAGCAGCGCACCGATGTGGACTGGGATGAAGACAAAGGCACGCTGCGCGCGTGGAGGCGGGAAGCGATTGGCGCGCTGATCCTGCGGGCCCAGCCGCAGGCGCGGCCCGAGCCGGAGATCCTGCATCCGGCGATGCTGCGCTGGATCCGCGAAAAAGGGCTGGCGGTGCTCGGCTGGACGCCAGAGGCAGAGCAGCTGCGTGTGCGCCTGCAGTGCGCCGCGCAGTGGCTGCCGGAAGAGGCGTGGCCGACGCTGGATGATGACACACTGCTGGCCTCGCTGGAGCACTGGCTGCTGCCGGAGATGGGCGCAGTACGCGATTTGAAAGGGCTGCAGAGCGTTAATCTTGTCAGCGCTTTATTACATTTGCTGACATGGTCACAGCGGCAGCGGCTGGATACTGTGCTGCCAACTCATTACACTGTGCCGACCGGAAGTCGCCTGCCGATTCGCTACGACGCGGAAAAGCCCCCCGCGCTGGCGGTGCGTATGCAGGAGATGTTTGGCGAGGCGCAGAACCCGGCGGTTGCCGATGGACGCGTTGCGCTGGTGCTGGAGCTGCTTTCGCCGGCGCACCGTCCGCTGCAGATCACCCGTGACCTCGCGGCGTTCTGGCGCGGTGCGTATCCTGAAGTGCAGAAAGAGATGAAAGGGCGCTATCCCAAACATCCGTGGCCGGACGATCCGGCCAGCGCCTTGCCGACGAGGCGCACCAAAAAATATTCCTCGTAGCCCGCAGTGGATCGAATTCAGAGGGTTCTGCCATGCGCGGCACGAGAAAGCAGTTAGAGTAGCGGCGCTGCCGTAGCTATGCCTGGAGAAAACAAAGCATGTCTGGGAACGATCGCGAACCTATTGGGCGCAAAGGAAAAGCGCCAAAGCCGCCGCGTAACGTTACGCGCCGGGGTCGCCGCAGGGAGCCTGAAGATGATATCGATCAGGACGATTTTGACGAAGATGATGAGGAGAGTGCGCCGGTGCCACCCAAAGGTAAAGGAAAACGTCCAACGCGTGGCAAACGCCGCTGGTTAGGCTGGTTGATTAAACTCTTCCTGGTGTTTGTCGTGGTGATGGCCGCCTGGGGCGTCTATCTCGATTCGGAAATCCGCAGCCGCATTGACGGTAAAGTGTGGCAGCTGCCAGCGGCCGTGTACGGGCGCATGGTTAGCCTCGAACCGGGCATGGCTTACGACAAGAAAGAGATGATTGCGCTGCTGGAAGGCACGCAGTATCGCGAAGTGTCGCGCATTACCCGTCCGGGTGAGTTCAGCGTGAAAGGCAACACTATCGACCTGCTGCGCCGTCCGTTTGATTTTCCGGACAGCAAAGAGGGCCAGATTAACGCGCGTCTCACCTTCAGTAACAACGAGCTGAGCGAGATTAAAAACCTCGATACCGGACGCGACTTTGGCTTCTTCCGCCTCGATCCGCGGCTGATCACCATGTTGCAGTCGCCAAACGGCGAGCAGCGTCTGTTTGTGCCGCGCGCCGGGTTCCCGGATCTGCTGGTCGATACGCTGATCGCCACCGAAGACCGCCACTTCTACGAGCATGACGGTATCAGCCCGTACTCGATTGGTCGCGCCTTCCTTGCCAATATCACCGCCGGTAAAGCGGTGCAGGGCGGCAGTACGCTGACGCAGCAGCTGGTGAAAAACCTGTTCCTCACCAACGAACGCTCGCTGTGGCGTAAAGCGCGTGAAGCTTATATGGCGGTGATCATGGATGCGCGCTACAGCAAAGATCGCATTCTTGAGCTGTACCTGAACGAGGTGTATCTCGGCCAGGCGGGCAATGACCAAATCCGCGGTTTCCCGCTGGCCAGCCTGTACTACTTTGGCCGCCCGGTGGACGAACTGAGCCTTGATCAGCAGGCGATGCTGGTCGGCATGGTTAAAGGTGCGTCGCTGTACAATCCGTGGCGTAATCCGCAGCTGGCGCTGGAGCGTCGTAACCTGGTGCTGCGTCTGCTGCAACAGCAGAAGGTGATCGACCAGGAGCTGTACGACATGCTGTCGGCGCGGCCGCTTGGTGTCCAGCCGAAAGGCGGGGTGATCACGCCGCAGCCGGCATTTATGCAGATGGTGCGTAATGAGCTGCAGGCGAAGCTGGGTGATAAGGTCAAAGACCTCTCCGGCGTGAAGATCTTCACCACGCTCGATCCGATTTCGCAGGATGCGGCGGAAAAAGCGGTTGAAGACGGCATTCCCACGCTGAAGAAACAGCGCGGGCTGAAAGATCTGGAAACCGCGATGGTGGTGGTCGACCGCTTCAGTGGTGAAGTGCGCGCCATGGTCGGCGGTGCCGATCCACAGTTTGCCGGCTATAACCGCGCGCTGCAGGCGCGTCGCTCGATTGGTTCACTGGCCAAACCGGCGACCTATCTGACCGCCCTCAGCCAGCCAAACAGCTATCGCCTGAACAGCTGGATCGCCGACGAGCCGATCGCGCTGAAACAGCCAAACGGTTCGGTGTGGAAGCCGATGAACGACGATCGTCGCTTCAGCGGTAAAGTGATGCTGGTGGATGCACTGACTAACTCGATGAACGTGCCAACCGTTAACCTCGGTATGACGCTGGGACTCGATGCGGTAGTGGATACCTGGACTAAACTGGGCGTGCCAAAAGATCAGCTGCATCCGGTACCGGCCATGCTGCTGGGGGCGCTTAATCTGACGCCGATTGAAGTGGCGCAGGCGTTCCAGTCAATTGCCAGCGGCGGTAACCGCGCTGCGCTGTCGGCGGTGCGCTCGGTAATTGCGGAAGATGGCACGGTGCTGTATCAGAGCTTCCCGCAGGCGCAGCGCGTTGAGCCGGCGCAGGCGGCGTATCTGACGCTGTATACCATGCAGCAGGTGGCCGATCACGGTACGGCGCGGGCGCTGGGCGCACGCTTCCCGGGTGCGCATCTGGCGGCGAAAACCGGTACCACCAATGACCTGATCGACAGCTGGTTTGCCGGTATTGATGGCAAAGAAGTGGCGATCACTTGGGTTGGCCGCGACAACAACCAGACCTCGAAGCTGTACGGTGCCAGTGGTGCGATGCAGATCTATCGTCGCTACCTCGACAACCAGGCGCCGATGCCACTGGTCCTGACGCCACCGGAAGATATCACTCAGATGAATATCGATTCGGCCGGTAACTTTGTCTGCGGCAGCGGCAGCAGCACCTGGCGTTCGCTGCCGGTGTGGGCGCTGGATCCGAACGCGCTGTGCCAGCAGCAACAGCAGCAGATTCAGCAGCAGCAACAGCAAGAGCAGCAACAGCAACAGCAGCAACAGCAACAGCCGCAGGGCGAGCAGAAAGACTCTGACGGCGTCGCGGGCTGGATTAAAGATATGTTTGGCAGTAAATAAGCCATCCGGCACTGCACCGGCTTTATACCTTCAGAGCCTATGCAGTGCCGGCGTTTTACCACCACGTGGCGGCGCCAGATACATGGCGGCGCTCCAGCCTGAGCCTTACCTATAAACTGAATTTAACTCCCACTGGCGCTGCGGCGCCTTTTTCTTTGCCCGCCATTTTTTTAGCCGCGATCATGGATATGTGCGATCCGCTGGCAAACTCACCGCCAGCAGGCATTACATCTTGCGGTGCTTGCCGGGTTTCGCCTAAAATCCGTGCGTCTAATAATCATTCTCGTTTCCATTCGCCTGCATTGTTCTATTTTCATGAGATCCCACTATGAATGCGCGAAACACTTTTCCTTGTTCTCTGCGCGCGGTGACCACCCGTCGACCGCTCGCGTTATTGATTTCCCTGACTCTGGGCACACTCAGCATGCAGGCGCTGGCCGAAGATACCGTGGTGGTGACGGCTGATGGCGGCAGCGGCGTCGCGCAGGAGAGTGCATGGGGACCGTCGCCGACCATCGCCGCTAAACACAGCGCGACCGGCACCAAAACCGATACGCCAATCGAGAAGAATCCGCAGTCGGTGTCGGTGGTGACGCAGGAAGAGATGTCAATGCATGCGGTGACCAGCGTCAAAGGTGCGTTCAATTACACGCCAGGCGTGCTGACCGGTAACCGCGGCAGCTCGGACGTTATCGATGCGCTGTCGATTCGCGGCTTCAGCGAAACCAACACCAACCAGTATCTGGATGGCCTGAAGCTGCAGGGTGACAACTATTCCGAATTCGCTATCGATCCTTATTTCCTTGAGCGCGCGGAACTGCTGCGTGGTCCGGTGTCGGTGCTGTACGGTAAGAGCAACCCGGGCGGTGTGGTATCACTGGTGAGCAAGCGGCCGACCCAGGAGACGCTGCGTGAAGTCCAGTTCCAGATGGGCACCGACAACCTGTTCTCCACCGGCTTCGATTTTGGCGGCTCACTGGATGATGACGGTGTTTACAGCTATCGCCTGACCGGCCTGGCGCGCAGCGCCGATGCGCAACAGGAGATGAACAAAGAGAAGCGCTATACCCTTGCGCCTTCGTTCAGCTGGCGTCCCGATGCCAATACCCGCTTTGACCTGCTGACCTACTTCCAGAACGAACCGGAAACTGGCTATTACGGCTGGCTGCCGCGCGAAGGCACCGTGGTGGGCATCACCCGGCCGGACGGCAGCAGTTATAAGCTGCCCACCAATTTTGATGAAGGCGAAGACAGCAATAAGATCTCGCGCAACACCAAAATGGTTGGCTACAACTTTGAGCACAGCTTTAACGATACCTGGACGGTGCGCCAGAATCTGCGCTATGCCGAGCTGAAAACGAATTATCGCAGTATTTATGGCAACGGCTATCTGCCTGAATCACAACAGATTACGCGTGGTTCAGCCATTTCCGATGAGAAACTGAATCAGTTTGCCGTCGATAATCAGGTGCAGGCAAAATTTGCTACCGGTGCGGTCGATCATACGCTGCTGATGGGGGTTGATTATCAGCGCACCCGTAATGATATTGATGCTGCCTTTGCCTCCGCAGCGCCTATCAACGCGATTGATCCGCAGTACGGTAATGATGCTGTGGGTGCCGCCTTCCCCTATCAATATCTGAACCGTCAGGAACAAACTGGCCTGTATACGCAGGATCAGATGGAATGGAATAAATGGGTGCTGACGCTGGGCGGGCGATACGATTATGCGATGACCTCCGCACTGAACCGTAACGGTAACAGCGAAGTAAAAAACCACGACCAGGCATTTACCTGGCGCGGTGGTGTGAACTATGTGTTTGATAATGGTATCGCGCCGTATTTCAGCTACAGCGAATCCTTTATCCCAACGACTGGCACCACGGTTGATGGGAAACCTTTTGACCCATCCCGCGCGAAGCAGTATGAGGCTGGCGTAAAATACGTGCCAAAAGATCGCCCGATTGTGGTCACCGCGGCGGTTTATCAGCTGACTAAAACCAAAAACCTGACAGCAGATCCGAACAGTCTGCAATTTAGTGTGCAGGGAGGGGAGATTCGCTCCCGCGGCGTCGAGCTGGAAGCCAAAGCGGCGCTTAACGCCAACATCAACCTGACGGCGGCTTACTCTTATACCGATGCGGAATACACCGAAGACACCCTGCTGAAAGGCCGTACACCGGTGCAGGTGCCGAAGCACATGGCCTCGCTGTGGGGTGATTACACCTTCCACGAAACCGCACTGTCGGGCTTCACCGTGGGTGCCGGGGTGCGCTACGTGGGTGAAAGCAAAGGTCTGTACGCCAGCGGCGCAAATGCCAACCAGAACTTTGACGTCGCCGCTTACACCACTGTAGATGCTGCACTGAAGTACGATCTGGGCCGCTTCGGCTTGCCGGGCTCAACCGTCGGCGTCAATATCAACAACCTGTTCGATCGCGAATACGTTGCCAGCTGCTACCGCGACTACGCCTGCTACTGGGGCGCAGAGCGCCAGATCGTCGGTACCGCCACCTTCCGCTTCTGATACTGAACACAGGGCGCTGCGGCGCCCGTTAACCAGGGATTATCATGCAGCATCCGCACCACGCAGAAACCACCTTTTCACTGGAAAACGTCAGCTTCCGTGTACCCGACCGCACGCTGCTGCATCCGCTGTCGCTGACTTTCGCCCCGGGCAAAGTCACCGCGCTGATCGGGCATAACGGTTCCGGTAAATCCACGCTGCTGAAGATGCTCGGCCGTCACCATGCCGCCAGCGAAGGGCGCGTGATGCTCAACGGTGAGGCGGTTGATACCTGGAGCAGTAAAGCCTTTGCACGTCAGGTGGCCTATCTGCCGCAGCAGCTGCCCGCGGCGGAGGGCATGACGGTGCGCGAGCTGGTGGCGATTGGGCGCTATCCGTGGCACGGTGCGCTGGGGCGCTACGGCCAGGAAGATCGCGATCGGGTAGACGAGGCGATTGCGCTGGTTGGACTGAAACCCTTCGCCGGGCGGCTGGTGGACAGCCTGTCCGGCGGCGAGCGGCAGCGTGCGTGGCTGGCGATGCTGGTGGCGCAGAACAGCCGCTGCCTGCTGCTGGACGAACCCACATCTGCGCTGGATATCGCTCATCAGGTGGATGTGCTGGCGCTGATTCAGCGCCTCAGCCACGAACGCGGCCTGACGGTGATAGCGGTACTGCACGATCTCAACATGGCGGCTCGCTACTGTGACCGGCTGGTGGCGCTGCGCGCGGGCGAAGTGATCGCGCAAGGCGGACCGGAAGCGATTATGCAGGCCGGGGTGCTGGGTGATATTTATGGCATTCCGATGGGCATTCTGCCGCATCCGCAGGGCGGCGCGCCCGTCAGCTTTGTCTACTGAGGCCTCGTGATGTTCGACATTTCCCGTCGTCGTCTGCTGACCGCGCTGGCGCTCTCACCGCTGATGAACCTTGCACCGCTGCGCGCCGCGCCGCCGGACAGCCAGCGCATCCTGGCGCTGGAGTGGCTGCCGGTGGAGTTGCTGATGGCGCTCGGCGTCGCCCCGCTCGGCGTGGCCGATCTGCACAACTACGCCATCTGGGTGGGTGACCCGGTCTTGCCGGCCGGCACCCTCGATCTCGGCTTACGCACCGAACCCAATCTGGAACTGATGACCCAGCTGGCACCGTCACTGATCCTGCACTCCAACGGTTACGGCCCGGCGGTCGACAAGCTGGAGCGCATTGCGCCGACGATGGGCTTTGACCTCAACAGCGGCGATGGCAAACCGTTCACCACCGCGCGCACATCGCTGCATGCGCTGGCTGCCCGGCTTGGCCTTGAAGCGCAGGCACAGGCCCATTTGCAATGGGTGGATGGTGAAGTGGCTGCCGCGCGTGAGCGGTTACGTCCGTGGGCGCAGCGTCCGCTGCTGCTGATGTCGCTGATGGATCCGCGTCACGCCATTACTTTCGGTAAAGGCAGCCTGTTCCTCGAAGTGATGGAGCAGCTTGGCCTGCGCAATGCCTGGCAGGGCGAAACCAACTTCTGGGGCAGTGCGGTGGTCGGTCTGGAGCGGCTGGCGGAGGTCGGTGACGCTGAGGTGATCTGCTTCGATCACGATAACGAACGCGATATGCAGCAGGTGACGCAAAGCGCACTGTGGCAGGCGCTGCCGTTTGTCCGTTCCGGCCGTTTCCGGCGGGTGCCGGCGGTGTGGTATTACGGCGCCACTTACTCAGCCATCAAATTTATTCGCGTGCTGGAACGCGCGCTGGAGTCGCACTGATGCGCAACCGTCTGTTTCCCGTCACGCTGCTCAGCGTGCTCAGTTTACTGGCGCTGGCGCTCACGTTTATCAACCTGCGCCAGGCGCTGCCGCTGGCGCAGTGGCAGCAGGCGATGTTCGCGCCGGATATCGATAACATCCGTCAGGTGGTGTTCCACTACAGCCTGCTGTCGCGGCTGGCGCTGGCGCTGCTGGTCGGGGCCGGACTTGGCCTCGCGGGCCTGCTGTTCCAGCAGGTGCTGCGCAATCCGCTGGCGGAGCCGACCACGCTGGGCGTCTCTTCCGGCGCGCAGCTTGGCCTGACCGTCGCCACTCTGTGGCT